>CAZCXL010000399.1:0-2371 GCA_964502625.1 uncultured Planctomycetales bacterium
GCCGCTCTACCCTTGCACGATTTCGAAGACCGTTTCGGTCCGCCCGGCAAGACTGACGTGCGCGTGGACACCATTGGGGGTCTCTTCGCCGACCGTCTCGGCCGAGTCGCGCGGGAAGGCGATCACCTCCGCATCGATGAGCCCGGCTTTGCTTGCGAGCTCTGGGTGGCGAGCGCCAGTGAGACGGGTCCGGAGACTTTGGAACTGTGGATCATTCCGCCCACACGGAAGGATCCCGATGCTGAGGGAGCGGCATGAGTTGGGCCTGGCTGGTCCTCGGAGCGGCGCTTGCCGTGTCCGCGCTTTGCTCCGGCGCTGAAACCGGGCTCTACGCCTTGAATCCGCTGAAAGTCCGCCATGCCGCGCGCACCTCGGCGAGTTCCGTCCTGTTGCTTAAACTACTCCGCTCGCCTGCGGCATTGTTAGCCACCCTCTTGGTGGCGAACAACATTGCGAACGACGCATTGGTGCACTCCGCAATCCTGCTGTTCGCGGCATTCGGCGTGCACGACGCGCCGCTCTGGGCGACGCTTGCGCTGACTCCACTCGTCTTCGTCTTTGGAGAAATGCTTCCCAAGCAGTGGATGGCGGTGCACGCCGAGCAAATCATGCCGGCTCTGACTTGGCCGCTCGCCGTGCTGCGTCTGCTGCTGCTGCCGGTCGCCTTGCCGCTGCTCTTGCTCGCTCGACTCACCGAAGGGCGAAGGGAGCGGGCTCCGCTGCTGGGTCGTCAACAATGGGCCGCTCTTCTTCGCGAAGGCGAGCACTCGGACCCCGGCGAAGCACGCGTGATGCGGGCGGCGCTTCGCGCTCTCGAATCCCGCGGCCACGGATTGGGCGCATTCTTGCGGCCTCGCGTGCCTCGACTGGCTGCGAACGCTTCGCGCGAGGAAGCCCAGAACGCCCTCGCGTCCGCGGGCTCAGGATTCCTACTGCTTGAGCGCGCGCCGGATCCGCCGCGACTGCTCACGGGCAGCCGGCTTCTGCTTGCGGAGCCGTCGCGCGCCATCACGGATCTGGCCACGCCGCTGTTGCGTCTCGATCCCGCCCTGGACCTGGCGGGAGCGTTGAGCGAAATGCGCGAGGCCAGCGTCGCCCTCGCCTGGGTCCAAGAATCGGCGGGCCAGGCCGGTGGCCTGCTCGATCTCGAATATGCTCTCTCACTGCTGACCGCGCCACCCTCCGTGGCATCCCGGCCGAGCACTCCTGCTTGACATGCGTTGTGATCCCACCCTCCTTCTCGGCCTGGCTCTCGCCGGACTCCTCGGCGGCCTTGGCGCTCGATTCCTGAGCCCCACGGAGGTTGCCGCCGCGCCCCAGAGCGCAGACGCGGGTTCGCGCTACGTGGCGGCCGTCGGCCCTTATCAAGAGGGCGTCTGTCTGCTTTACGTGCTGGACCAGGTCACCCAGCGTCTGGTGGTCTACGAGGCTCGCGGGGGCGCCAAGAACTCCCATCGGGTCGAATTCGTGGGGGCGCGGAACATCTCCCTCGACAGCCTGCTCGACGGTCTGAACGACGACTCGGAGTTCAGCTACCCGGCCCTGCGCAAGGAGTTCGAGAAGAACGGGCACGAATTTCCGGCCGACGCCCCCAAGTAGGGGATTTGGTTATCCTGTGCTCCCGCGCCCCTAAACTGGCGCCTCCAGAACCCGAACCGACATCCGGAACTCGAACGTGGCCAAAGAATTCTCCTCTTTCGAAGACGCACTCAAGAAGCTGGAACTCGAGGAAGAAGACCTCAAGCGCCTGATCTCGGCG
Source organism: uncultured Planctomycetales bacterium (assembly GCA_964502625.1). Taxonomy (GTDB): domain Bacteria; phylum Planctomycetota; class UBA1135; order UBA1135; family UBA1135; genus JAQBVK01. Next base: position 1,760 of record CAZCXL010000399.1, read on the forward strand.
GGCGAGATCCGCGCGTTCCGCGAGGGCTCGAAGATGCACCTGCGCGCCGAAGACGTCGCGAAAGTGGCGCAACAACTCGGCATCGGCGCGCCCGTGAGCGAGCGAGATGCCGGCCGTCCGCTGATCGTCGAAGATCTGTCCCTGGGTGGAGCCGGTGAAGAAGGCATGAGCACGACGCAACTCTCCGAAGAAGACACCCTGCTCGACGACATCGAAGCCGTGGACATGACAGATGACTCTGCGCCGTCCGCTGGAGTCGCGGGTGGCACGCGGCGTGGACGCGCGGCCGAAGTCGAAGTGCAGAAGGAATCTACGGGCATCCTTGCCGCCGCCGTCCTGACGGCAGTGCTGCTGGTGTTCGCGATTCCCTTCGCGATCGGCATGTTGGAGGCTCGCTCGACCGGGCTCACTTCCAGCGTAGTCGGCATGTTCGACAGCTCCAAGTAGGCGCGTTCCGCCTCCGGTTCGTGTCCCTCTCTTGCCAGCCGCGCACTCTTTGCGGCGCTGGCTGCGCGATGGCGCTCGTTCTGGGCGCCTGCTCGACGGGTGCGGACCCGACGGACGCGCCCGTGGCCATTGAGCGCTTGGAACGCACTCTGCTCGCCCAACTCG
>CAZCXL010000400.1:0-2357 GCA_964502625.1 uncultured Planctomycetales bacterium
GCCGGCGTCCGAGAGCCCGGCAGTATCGCTCCCAATGTTGTAGTCGGCGTAGTTGCCATCCATCGCGGAAATCCACCCTTGACCGCACAGGGACCACCGTGTGGACAGCTCATGCGCTTTGAGCAGGGCGCCACGCAGATAGAAGCCATGGGCTTCGACCGGATCGCACCAAAGCTCGACGCGTGGGGTCACCCATTCTCCGGCCCATTCGCAGGTCAGGTAGGTCTCGATCGTGCTCGTGTCCTGCGTGCCCGGATAGGTGTAAGCAGCAGCTCCCACGGCAAGCGCGACGTCCTCTCCCTCCCATCCCCATTCGGCGCAGTAGTCAATCTCACTCACTTCGCCCTGCCGACCGGCCACGTCGGTCAGATCCTGGTTCCAGAACAGGCCGCCCCCGAGATAACTGCCGTCTTCGAAACCGCGATAGAGGAAGAATTCAGGCTGGAGTACCGCCTCGTCGTTCAGAACGACACCACGCCACACGTACTGCGACCACAGCGAGCCGTGGTATTCCCATCCCCAGTCAGGGCCGACGTCCTCCAACGTGGGTTCCTCAGGGCAGGAATTCTCCAACGGCTTCTGCGCGGAAGCCAGCAACAACGCGAATGCGACAAGCATGGAGGTTCTCCACCTCGTCTTTCGGCCGCCACGGCCGCTGGCCTGAAGGCCTACTTGGTCACGGCAGCCGCTGGCCGCGCCTGCCGAAGATCAGCGCCAGCACGAACAGCACGATGAACACGTAGAAAAGCACCCGCGCGACGTCGGTCGCTGCGGCGGCAATGCCCCCGAATCCAAAGACTGCCGCCACGATGGCGACGATGAAAAAAAGTAAGGCCCATCTCAACATGTTTACAGACTCCTAGAAAACTTGGGAAAGGAAGCGATTGCGCGCTGCTCTACTGCTTTCGGCTGCCGCGCAAGACGCCGCCCAACCCGATGGCGGTCGCCAAGATGCCTCCGACCAGCAGCCAGATGGTGCGGTCAGTGGGTTCGCCCGTGAAGAGGCGGGACACGTCGGAACCGAAGGATTCGGAGGCGTTCAAGCCCCACACGATCAGCAGGACGCCGATGATCAAAATAGCGAGGGAGAGGGCTCTAGACACGCAGTCCATGATAGCGGAGCGGATTCTTTCCTCAATTCCCCCATAGTGAGTAGTCGCCCTCGCTCCCCGTGCTCATCCCTCCGCCTTGACCCACAGCCGCTCCCCCGCGCGGAGAGTGTGCTCGCCGTACTTGGCGCGCAGGCGGTCGAGCACGTCGATCCGTCGGCGTTGCTGAGCACGTTCCTGCGCGAAGAGGCTCGGCTGCCAGAAACCGCGCGTCAGACCGGTGAAGCGCACCCCCACCAGGCGCACCAGGGTGCGGCGCGTCACCATGCGCGCGAGCAGATCTTGCGCGAGTTCGGCCCACTCTTGATCGTGGTCGCTCGGCTGCGGCAGGCTGGCGTCGCGCGAAACGGTGACGAAGTCGGCATAGCGCACCTTCACCGTGATCGTGCGCGCGAGCAGACCGTCGGCGCGCAGGCGCGCGGTGGCTTCCTCGAGCAACTCCTGCATCCGCCCGCGCAGCACGCGCAGATCATCCGTGTCCTGCGCGAAGGTGCGCTCGTGGCCGACTGACTTCGCCTGCGCTTGTTCCCACGGCGGGCAGACCGGCGTGTCGTCTTCGCCGCGCGCGCGGATCTGCATGGCGGGCCCGTGCACGCCGAACACGCGCTCCAGGAACCACGACTCGGTGCGCGCGAGCACGCCGAGCAGATCAATGTGGAAGTCGCGCAGCCGCGCGGTCGTGACCGGGCCGATGCCGGGCAGGCTCTTCACCGGCAGCGGCGCGAAGAAGCGCGGCGCTTGATTGCGCTGCACGTCGAAGATGCCGCGCGGCTTGGCGAAGGTGGAGGCCACCTTGGCGACCAGGCGGTTGTGCGCCACCCCCACCGTCACGTCGAGCCGCAATCGTTCCCTAATTTCGCGGCGCATGCGCTCGGCCGCGTCCACCGCGCGCCCGTGCAGGAGTTCGGTACCGGTGAGATCGAGGTAGGCCTCGTCCACCGAAACTTTTTCGACCACCGGCGCGTAGGCGCCGATCAGCCCGAACACCGCGCGCGAGGCGCGTGAATACATCTCATGGCTACCGCTCACGCGCACCAGCCCAGGGCAGAGCCGCAGCGCCTGCGCCATCGGCATGGCGGAATGCACGCCGTAGGCGCGCGCCTCGTAGGAGGCGGCGGCCACCACCCCGCGCGTCTCCGGCGGCCCGCCGACGACGACCGGCCGGCCGATCAGCCGCGGATCGAGCACGCGCTCGACCGCCACGAAGAAGGCGTCGAGGTCCACGTGCAGGACGGTGCGGGAGGGCAC
>CAZCXL010000401.1:0-2356 GCA_964502625.1 uncultured Planctomycetales bacterium
AGCCCTCGGCGTGGATGTAGGAGATCTCCTTGAGCTTGAGCGCGCCCTCGAGCGCCACGGGGTGTTGCAACGCGCGCCCGAGGAACAGACAGGAGCGCACTCCTGCCAAGAACTCGGCGGCGGAGCGCACGGCGGCGAGCGCCGGCGGCTCGAAGAGCGCCTCCATGCGATGGCGCAGGCCGCGCAAGTCGGCGAGCCGTGCGCGCCCTTCGGCGGCGTCGAGTACCCCGCGCGCCCGACCCAGCCGGATGGCGAGCAGATACAGCGCCACCACCTGGCCGAAGAAAGCCTTGGTGCTGGCCACGCCGATCTCCGGGCCGCAGTGCGTGAAGATCAGATGATCGGCTTCCCGGGCGAGGGTGCTCCCGCGCACGTTGCAGATGCCGAGCACGCGACCGCCGCGTCTTTTCACTTCGCGGAGTGCGCGCAGCGAGTCCGCTGTTTCTCCACTCTGCGAAACCACGACCGTCAGCGCGTCGCCCTCTTCCAGCTCGGCACTGTAGAGAAACTCGCTGGCATTCAATGTCTCTCCGGGCAGGCGCGCCAGCGCGCCCGCGAGTTGCTGGCCGATCATCGCCGCGTGCAGCGAGGTGCCCATCGCCATGAAGCGCAGACGTCCAATGCCGCGCAATGCGGCGTCGGAGAGTCCAAATCCTTCCTCGAAACTCACGTCGCCTTCGAGATCGAGGCAGCGCTCGAAGGCCGTGCGGGCCAGCACGTCCGGCTGCTCATGAATTTCCTTGAGCATGAAGTGCGGGAAACCCTGTTTCTCCGCCTGCTCTGGCGTCCAATCGCAGCGCACGCTCTCGCGCGGAATCACGCGTCCGGCGCGGTCGTAGATGCGGTGCGCCTGCGGCTCCAGCACGGCGTGTTCGCCGTTTTCGAGCACGACGAAGTCGCGTGTCAACGGCAAGAGCGCGGGCATGTCGCTGGCCGCGTAGCGGCCGTGGGGGCCGACGCCAATCACCAACGGAGAATCTTGGCGCGCGACGATGATGCGATGGGGTTCGCTCGCGGCCATCACCACCATGCCGTAGGAGCCTTCCAGTCGCTCCAGCGTGTCTTGCACCGCTTCGTGCAGACTGCGGCCGCGTCGCCGGCTCCCAGCCACCAGATTGGCAATGGCTTCGGTGTCGGTCTCGGTGGAGAAGGTGGGCCCCTCGCTCACCAACCACTCGCGCAACTCCAAGTAGTTTTCGACGATGCCGTTGTGCACCACGACGACCTCACCGCGATCATCACTGTGCGGGTGCGCATTGCGGTCGTTCGGAGCGCCGTGCGTGGCCCAGCGCGTGTGGCCCACCACCGTGTCCGACGGCGGCAGCGCATCCTGAGCGAGCACTTCTTCGAGGGCGGCGAGTTTGCCGACCTTGCGCCGGATCTCGATCCGCCCCGCGTGATGCGCCGCCATGCCGGCGGAGTCGTAGCCACGGTACTCAAGTGTCTTCAAACCGGCCAATACCGGAGCACGCACGTCGGCGCCGGTGCTGACCGCCGCGACGATGCCGCACATCTCAGGCCCCGGCGCCGAGGCGCTCGCGGAAGAAAGGCAGACAGCGGCGCAGGCCGTCGTCGAGGGTGATCTGCGGCTCCCAACCGAGCAGGCGCCGCGCCTTGCCGATGTCCGGGCGGCGTCGCTTCGGGTCGTCTTGGGGCAGCGGATGCAGCGCGACCGGCGCGGTGCACGCAGTCACGCGGCGCACGGCTTCGGCGAACTCCAGAATGGTGTGCTCCACCGGATTGCCGATGTTGACCGGCATCGTTTCCGTGCTCTCCATGAGCAGAATTCCACCTTCGAGCAGATCGTCGACGTAGCAGAAGGAGCGCGTCTGCGATCCGTCGCCGAACACCGGCAAGGGCTGATTGCGCAAGGCGGCGCTGATGATTGCCGGAACCACGCGGCCGTCTTCCAGGCGCATGCGCGGCCCATAGGTGTTGAAGATGCGCATGATGCGCGTCTGGACTTTGTGCTCGCGATGAAAGGCCATCACTAATGCTTCACCGTAGCGCTTGGCCTCGTCGTAGCAGGAGCGCGGGCCGACCGGGTTGACGTTGCCCCAGTAGGTCTCCACCTGCGGGTGCACTTCCGGGTCCCCGTAGCACTCGCTGGTGCTGGCCTGCAGGAAGCGCGCGCCCTTGCTGCGCGCGAGTTCCAGCGCATTCAAAGTGCCCTGACTGCCTACCAGCAAGGTTTGGATCGGCAACTTCAGGTAATCCACCGGCGAGGCCGGTGAGGCGAAGTTGTACACGCGGTCCAGCGGTCCGGCCCATTCCAGTCCGCGCGCTATGTCAGCCTCCACGAAACGGAAGTCCGGGTTGCGCTCGAGTTCGGCTAGATTGCGGCGGTCTCCCGTGA
>CAZCXL010000402.1:0-2350 GCA_964502625.1 uncultured Planctomycetales bacterium
CACGGCCGAAGCCGAGCGCGTAGGCCACCGCTTCTTCGCGGTGCTCCAGCCCTTCGCGGATGGACGCCTGCAGCAGCCGCGACACCTCGGGCACGAGCGCACCAAGATCGCGCCGCACGCAATTGCCGCCGAGAGGAAGCGGCAGCCCGCCCGTTTCCTTCCCCCACCACGTACCGAGGTCTTCGCGCAACACCAAGCCAAGTTCCTGGAAGGTTAACTGGCCTTCATGGATCAACAGGCCCGCGTCGTACTCGCCGCGCGCCACTGCCTCCGGAATCTTGTCGAACTCGACCAATCCATAATCGTAGGCGCCAATGCGCATCTGCGCGGCCAGATGCGCGCTGGTCCACTCGCCGGGGATCGCCAAGCGCCTCCCCCCCCCTTTCGCCAACTTCTCGAGCGCAAACTCCTTGCGCGCGACGATGCGCGGGCCGTAGCCCTCGCCCATGCTCGCGCCGTGGTTCAGCAACGCGTACTTGCCGCCGACGTGCGCCCAGGCATGAATGCTCACCGCGGTGATTTCATACTCGCCTTTCAGCGCGCGCCGATTCAGCGTCTCGATGTCCTCCAGGCGGTGCTCGAAGCGCAAGGCGCCCGTGTCCAGCCGATCCATGGCCAGGGCCCAATGCATGAACGCATCGTCCGGATCCGGACTGTGGCCCAAAAGCAGTGTGCGCGGCGCGGCGGCGGTTTTCACCCCACCATTCTAAGCCGACGGCTTATCCGCGCAGCAGGAAGCGCTCAATACCCGCGCGAAACTCGCCGAGTCCGAAACGCGCGTCGCACAACGCAAGGTGCACGATGTCGTCGAGCGGCTCCGGCGTCAACGCATTGACTTCTCGCAGTGGCGGATAGGAGAGATAGAGCGCTAGAGCGAGTCGGCGATCCTCATCGCTGCGCGCGGCCGTTCCCGTCCCGGCCAACGGGAAGGGCGCGTGTTCGAAAGGCAAGGAGCAGGCAAGCAACTCATAGAGCAGAATGGCGAGCGATTGAGTGTCACCGCGCGCATCCCAGCGCAAGAACGGGTTGTAGGCCGGCGTCGTCACCACGCGATCCTCGCGGCAGGATTCCGGCACCGGGTCCACGAGCACGATGCGCTCGTCCTCGGTCACCATGATGTTCTCCGGCTTGAGGTCGCCGTGGCAGTTCCAACCGCGCGCAATCAATCCTTCGACGATGCGCGCAATCTCTCCCAGCCACGCGATCTTCACTCCCTCCAGGGAACGAATGCGCTCGCGCAAGGTGGAGCCGCGCACGGGCTCCATGACGATCACCGGACGTCCGTCCGGATAGATCAGATCGAAGAAACGTGGCGTGCCACGTCCGTCGGCCTTCGCGAGCAGTGCGGCCTCGTGCAAGATCAACTCGTCCACTTCTGAGGCTCCAAGAATCTCAGAGCGAGCGCCGTGCTGGGGATCGAGGAACAGCGCCTCAGCGAGGGCTTCGTCCGGACTCACCGCGCGCGGATCCCGCGTGAAAGTGATCTCGGCGAAACGTGGAATGAAGCGACCGCCACCTTGGACGTCGCCGACTTTCAGGGCAACTTGGCGTCCACTGGAGTCCTCGGCGAGGTGCACTTGAGCAAAGGCACCTCGACCCAAGAATCCCGTGATCTGAAAGGCGCCCACGCGCTGACCGGTGTGTAACTGCATCATGGGCGATCTGGCTCAGTCCTATCGGCCGAGAAGGAGGCCTTCTTGAGCGCCGGCCGGCATCGCCTTTCCGCAGGCCTAGAATCCCGTCCCCATGCGGATTACCGAGCTTCCCGCCCTCGATACCGAGGCCCGCACCCGGTTCCGCGAGGCGGGCCGCATCGCCGGCAAGGCACGCCAGCTCGCAATCTCCATGATCCGCCCGGGGGTGCTCCTGGAGCACGTCATGCTGGAGGTGGAAGACTTCATTCGCGTCCAAGGCGGTGAAATGGCCTTCCCGGCGCAGACCAGCCGCAACCAGATTGCTGCGCACTACTGCCCTCGCCCGGGCGACCCGATGGTCTACGAGGCCGAGGACGTGGTGAAGGTGGACATCGGCGTGCACGTCGACGGCTACGTCGCCGACAATGCCCAGAGTGTGTATCTGGGCGCCGATCCGCGACTGCACCGCATGGTGGAGGCAAGTGCCGCAGGATTGCGTGCGGCGATCGCGGCCGCTGGCCCGGGAGTCGCGATCCGCACCTTGAGCGCGGCGATCGAGGCGGCGATCACCGCCCACGGCTTCAAGCCTGTGTGGAATCTGACCGGCCACGGCGTGGGCCGTTGGTGCGTGCACTGCGCGCCTGCGGTGCCCGCGCATCCAGAACCGGGCCAGCGCGACATCCTCAAGCCGGGCATGGTCGTCGCGATCGAGCCTT
>CAZCXL010000403.1:0-2342 GCA_964502625.1 uncultured Planctomycetales bacterium
GTGTCTCCGTGGCGCAGGCCGTCGAGTAAAAAGGCGGTTGCGGGGCTTTGCCGCTCCGCGGAGTTGAAGCGCGGATCGGCGGCGCCGAGGTACGCCATGGCGATGGCCGTGAAGTGCTTGGTTTGACGATCCCGGCTGGACGCATGAACCTTGACCAAGGCGGAGAAGATCTCGGGACTCCGCGGGTCTTCCGCGCGGGCGAGCATTCCGAGCGCGAAGGTGGCCGATTGGCGGGTGAGCGCGCCCGCTTTGCTGCGCGGCTCCAGGAGACGCAGCATGAGATCCAGGGCAAGTTCGCGCGCAGGATCACCGGCGGGGGCGTCCCGGAGCAACTTGGCGAGCGCCGTGGGGCCATGAGCCAAGACGATGTCGTCTTCACGCTGGACCTCGAGTTTCTGGATGAGTTCGGTGACGATCCGCATGCGCAGCGCTGCGTCATGCGCCTGCAGCATGCCGAGGCTCAGCACGGCGGCCACGCGGAGATCGTTTACGGCGGAGCGATCGGTCGCGAGAACGCGCAGGAGTAGATCGGCAGTTTGCGTCTGGATTTCGTCCACAGGACTGGCGCTCCCGATCAGACCCACCGCGTAGATCGCGAAGGTGCGAGTGCGAGCCGGCACTTCGCCGTCTCCGACGCGCGCGCGGCCTTCCGGCTGATCCATGACCAAACTCTCCAGGAGCGGCAGTGCGGCGGGATCTTTCAGAATGCCAAAGCAGATCGCTGCGGTTTCCCCAACTTCTTGCGAGGGAGCCTTGAGCTTCGACTCAAACAAGGCCAGCGCGCGGCCCTCGGCATCTCGGCCCACGCGTGCAATCGCCACCAGACAGCCGGTGATCACGTCCGTGTCCGTCTCTGTCGTTGCGGCTTTGTGGAGTGCGGGCAGAATCAGATCGCGAATCACGTCGGCGCGCACCATCGCCGGAGAGCGGGCGAGCGCGCCGGATCCGAGTAGACCGAGCACGCTGGAGATTTCCGTGCTGGCCCCAGTGTTCTGGAGTTCCGCGCGAAGGTTGAGAAAGCGGTCCTTGTTGAACTCCCACCAGTACTGCCAGCCGGAGAAATCTTCGAGAGGCAGCGCGCCACCGCCATCGGTTCTCGGCGTGCCGCTCGGGCCGGTTCCTGGCGGGGGCGACACGGGAGTGGGCGGCCTGCTCGGATTGTCAGGCGTGCCCGGTTTCGCAGGTTCGCCCGTACCCGGTTTTCCAGGCGGCGCCACAGCTGGCGGCGGCGTGCTGAGTCCGCCGCCTCCGGGCGGCACGATGTCTTCCGGGCCCTTGTAGGTGCCGCCGTGTGCGTATAGCGCGGGGCTGAAGGAAGCCGACAGAAGAAACAGGCTGGCGATGAGGAATGATTTCATGGTGCAACTCCGGAGGAGTAGGGAATCATTGAGGCAAGCCCCGTGCCAGGGATTTCAGGGCTCCTGGACTAAGATCCGTTCCGCCGGGGGAACGATGGCTCCGTTGAAGTCGTAGAATGCAGATTCATGCGACTGATCCTGGTGAGACATGGTGCGGTGCAGATCGAGCGGCCGGGCACTTTCTACGGAGGCAGCGAAGTGCCGCTCTCGGAACTCGGGCGTGAAGAGGCGCGTCGTGCGGCTGACGCGCTGCGGACCTTGCACCTGGATCACGTGGTCTGCAGTCCGCTCAGCCGCGCGCACTTCGGTGCGCAGCAAATCAGTGCTGGCCGTGGATTGGCCGATGCACCGGAAATCGTCCCGGGCCTGCGCGAGATCGATCGCGGGCGATGGCTGGGGCTGACGGCCGAGGAAATTGATGCCCGTTGGCCGCAGGACCGGCCCTCACACCAAACCGATCCCGTGGGCTGGCGCGGCCATTCCGGAGAAAGTCTCGCGGATCTACGGGATCGGGTGCTTGGCAGCCGGGATCAGTTGGTGCCGCGTTGGACCGGCGGAACCGTCGCGTTGGTGGCGCATCTGTATCCGATTCGGGCGCTTCTGAGTGAAACCCTGGGACGTGGACTGAGCGACTGGGAACAACTGCGCGTGCCGACGGGATCCATCAGCGTGCTCACCCAAACTTCTTTGGGTTGGGTGGTCGAAGCGCTGGGCTGGAAGCCGGAACCATCGGGTGAAGTTATGCCCGGGTTGTCCACAGGCTTCTCCACAGGGCTTTCCACAAGAGGCCGCTAAAAGCGACCTTGAGCCTTCATTCTCTGCGTCCTGGAGGCATTGATGACACCATAATATTTATTATCAGACCTTTGACGAGTCGAGAAAACTAGGTCTCGAGATGCCCTTTTCAGGCTGGAATTAGGCGCGCGGAGTCGGCTGTGGAAACCACGCCGTGGCGTGAAAACGACCGGACTCCCACTGTCCCCA
>CAZCXL010000404.1:0-2339 GCA_964502625.1 uncultured Planctomycetales bacterium
GCAGGGCTCCACCGTATTTGCCTACCGCGTGCAAGATCCGCAGCGGTACGGAATCGTGAGCTTCGACGCCCTGGGCAAGGCGATCCATCTGGAAGAGAAGCCGCTCAAGCCGCGCTCGCACTTCGCGGTCACCGGCCTCTATTTCTATGACCCGCGCGCGGTTGAATTCGCCAAGCGCCTTAAGCCCAGTGCGCGTGGCGAGTTGGAAATCACCGACCTGAATCAACTCTATCTGGAGGACGGCAGCCTGGAAGTGGCGATGCTCAGCCGCGGTTTCGCGTGGCTGGACACCGGCACTTACGATTCGCTGCTCGAAGCCAGCGCCTTCGTGCAGACCGTCGAGAAGCGTCAAGGAATGAAGATCGCATGCCCCGAAGAGATTGCTTGGCGCATGGGATTCATTGATTCTGCGCAGCTCGAGCGACTTGCGGCGCCGTTGAGAAACTCGGGCTACGGCGGTTACTTGCTCGAGCTGCTCGCTCCCGAGAGTCCTTGACCGCGTCCACGACGCAGCAGTTGATTCAGCGCGCGAGCCGGGGCGGCATCTGGCGCCTGAGTGGCCGCGCCGTGCACGCCGGACTGCTGTTCCCCGAGGCCTTTGGACTCATGGGAATGGTTTCGGTGTTGCTGGTCGGGCTCGAACTCTTCTCCGACACCGGGGTCGGGCTGTCAATCGTGCGCAGCCCTCGCGGCCCCGAACGCATTTTTCTGGACATCGCCTGGACGGTGTAGGTGATGCGAGGGGTGTTCATGTGCGGATCGTGCTGGTTGCTCGCCGCCCCCTTCGCGCGCATCTACGGCGAACCGGAGTTGGCGCGTTCGTTTCCTGTGGCCGGCAAGACTCCGTTGGTTGAAGGATTCCGCTCCCCCAGACTCTTCCTGACGGACCGGCGACTGACGCTTCGGCAACTTTTGGTGCGCCACCCAACCCGCGAAATCACCGGCATCCTCCGTTGCAACTCGACGGTCAAGGCTGCCGACAACAGCATGTCGCACCCCTTGTCGGGAACCAATCGCCCGGGGAAGTTGAGGCGGATCGGCACTGCGGGTTCGGAATGCGCTCCTGAAGAAAACAAGGAAGTGTCGATCGCGCTTCCTGGGCTGTAGACGCACTGCCTTTGAAAACGCTCCGGCATGTTTGCGCATGGATCGGTAGCCGGGCATGAGTCTGTGGAGTCCGAGGAGTTGACTGAGCCACTCGGGCTCTCGTCGGCGTTCGGCGTCGAAGTCAGGCGGCCAAGGCACGCCGGCCCACGCACACTTCGCAGCCGGTCGACTTGCAATCACGGGGCTCAGCGGAGTCATGCGATGCACGAGGTCCCTCTCATGCTTTGCAGCCGCCGTCATCCGTCTGACCCACTTCGTCTTCAGGGAATCCCACGCTGCTCTCGCGGTAGTAACGGACAAAGACGCCTTCCAGCGGCTGACCTGCCGTGTCGCGGACGCGGACAGCCATCCGGGGCTCCAGCGGGAGCTCCTCGCGCGTAGGCGCGAGGGTTCTTCGAGTGCCGCAGGCACGTCGGGCTCGTCAAGCGTGGAGTTCACGGGCTGCGCGATCGCGCGCTCCGCAGTGGGCAACAACAGCCACACCCCAGGGAGTCAGGCGACTCCCGTCCAGAACAGGACGCTGCTCCGAGAGTTGCGGACTCGGGGGGGCGGCATCGAGGCGGGTCGAGAGGGTCCGAACCTTCTCCGAGAGTGCCGCCCATGCTAAACCATCCTGTCTTGAACGTCCCGGTGCATCCGTCGGCTTCTCTCCCTCCCCCGCCGGGTCTCGAGGGTTGGCTTCCCGCAGGCGTGGTGGTGGTTTGCCGGGAAATCACCATGCCGACCGAGCAAGAAAGTACGGCGGAGGAGCGCAGTTACATCCAAACCGCGGTGGCCAAACGCCAGCGGGAATTCCTTTCCGGACGCTTGGCCGCGCGGCAAGCCCTCGCGCGCCTGGGCGTGCCGACTTCCGAGATTCCGGTGGCGAAGTCGAGGAATCCGGTCTGGCCCAAGGAAATCGTCGGGAGCATCGCGCACAGTGGCTTGCACTGCGTCGCTGCGGTGGCCAAACGAGCGGACTTCCTCGAACTCGGACTCGACGTGGAGCCCGCGGCTCCGCTCGAAGCCAAACTCTGGCCCCGAATCTGCGGAAGCCTGGAAATGGATTGGCTCATGCGCCGGCCCGAACGCGAACGCGGCCTCTGGGCCCGACACTTTTTCTGCGCAAAGGAGGCGGTGTACAAGGGACAGTTTCCGAGCACGGAAGCTTTCCTGGAGTTCCATGATCTGGAAGTCAGCCTCGATCCCGAGCGGACCCGTTTTCAAGTCCGACTGGCGCCGCATGCTCGGCC
>CAZCXL010000405.1:0-2320 GCA_964502625.1 uncultured Planctomycetales bacterium
CTTCGCGATTGTGCTGCTCGATGATGGGGAGAACCTGCTCGTCCACAAACTGGCGAGCGGTCTGGCGGACGAGCTTTTCTTCGTCGTTCAACAGAGAGTCAAATTCTAGGAAATCCACACCAGCAAAGGCAGGCATGAAGGCTCCTTCAACGGCGCGAAAACCCCGCCTTGCTGCGGAGGGCAAGGCAAATCCGGGTCTCCAAACAGGACAGCGGCAATCCAGGGAGCCCGTTCCGGGGCAGTCACGTTTCGGAAACGTCTAGCCCGCGACAAGCACGCTATGCATTCTAGCAATTTGGCGATGCGGCCAGCAAGGGGCGGGGGTTGCGTTTAGCCTGCACGGATGCTATAAATTCTGTCTTTGTTCGGAAGGTTGCGGAACCTGTAGAGCCCTGTCCACTTCTGAACCTAGGCGCACAACATTACCCAGCGGGCGCGCATGTCCACCCCGCAAGCGCGTGAGTAGAATCGGTTTAGCTGGAATATGGAAGCAATCCTAAAACAACTCGAAGTGCTACTCCTGCAGGCCGTCCCGACAGTAATTCTCCTTTTTCTCTTCTATCTGTTCCTGAAATCCAATTTCTTCCGGCCAGTGGAACGGGTTCTTGCTGAGCGCCAAGCGCGCACCGAAGGCGCCCGCCACTCGGCTGAGCAGGCGCAGGCCGAAGCCAAGGGTAAAGCACGCGCATATGAAGATGCTCTGAAAAAGGCCCGCACGGCCATCTATGCTGAGCAGGAGGCCGCACGACGCGCAATCCTGGATGAGCGAGTGGCCCTCATTCGCGAAACCCGCAACCAGGCCATGCAGGAGGTGCGTGCCGCGCGCGAACAAATCAACGGAGAACTGGACCAGGCTCGCCAGCAAATGGAGAAGGAATGCGTAACACTGGGGTCTGAACTCGCACGAGCCATGCTGGAACGTCGGCTGGATGGCGGCGCCTCACCGAGGGATGCGCAATGAATTGGCGCCGGGGCTGGCTGCTCTCTTCAATCCTGTTCTTTTTCCTGCTTGTGGCTGCGGCATGGGTACGGGGCGCAGAAGAGGGAAACCAGAGCCCTGCGGACTCTCCGACCGGGATCGTCTTCCGCTGGTTAAATTTCGCCATTGTGGCCGGAGTGCTCGCTTTTGTGTTGCGGAAATGGCTGCTTCCGGCACTCCGACGGCGTGCCGAAGGGATCCGTCGCGCGATCGCCGAGGGTGGCGAAGCCAGGGCCGAAGCTGAAGAACAGCTACGCTCCATTGAAGCTAAGCTAGCGCGACTCGACGAAGAAGTGGCGGCGCTGCGCGGAGCGGCGCTGCGCGAGTCCGAAGCTGAAGCAAGGCGCATCCGGGCTCTGGCGCGTGAGGAGGCAATAAAAATCGAGCGGGCCGCCGAGGCAGAAATCGCCGCAGCCGGGCGCTCCGCGCGCATTGAGCTGCAGAGGATAGCCGCGCAACTCACGGTCAGCCGTGCAGAAGCCATCATCCGCGAAAGAATCAATGCAACCACGCGGGCTGCTCTGTTCCACTCATTTCTGACGGATTTGGGGCGGAGGGCCAGTTGAGAGCCGTCGCACAACGATACGCCTCCGCACTGGTCGATGTGGCCATCGAAAACGATTCATCGGAAAAGGTGAAAAAGGAGCTGGATGAGTTTCTCCGCCTGATGGAGGAATCAACTGACCTTCGAAACTTTCTGGCCAGTCCATCTGTTCCGCGGATGGGCAAACATGAAATGATTGAGAAACTCGTGACTCGTCTGGGAGCAAGCCAAACGCTGCGAAACTTCCTTTTCGTGATCGCGGACAACCGGCGCACACTGCTCCTGCCACAGATCCAGCAGGAATTCGTCACTGAGCTGCACGCTCGGCTGGGCATTGCGGAGGCACAGGTTTTGTCTGCCCAGGAACTGAGCGCTCACGAAAAGACGGAATTGAAGAGGACGCTCGAGCAGTTGACGGGCAAGAAAGTTGAAACGCAATACCGCGTGGATGCGGAACTGATCGGTGGTGCGGTTGTGCGCATCGGATCGACGGTCTATGACGGGTCAGTGCGCGAGCAGCTCGCCCGGATGCGTGAAAAACTGGCGTCGGAGTAGGAGCGCGAGATGGCAACGATCAAAGCGGACGAAATCACAAAGCTAATCCGGGAACAGATTGCGAACTACGAGCAGACCATCGAGGTGGAAGAAGTGGGCTCGGTGATCTCGGTGGGCGACGGGATCGCGCGTATTTACGGGCTCGAGCGGGTAATGTCCGGAGAGATGCTGGCCTTTCCGCACGACGTTTTCGGCATTGCGCTGAACCTTGAAGAAGACCAGGTGGGTGCCGTGCTGCTGGG
>CAZCXL010000406.1:0-2312 GCA_964502625.1 uncultured Planctomycetales bacterium
ACCACTGCCGCCGCGGAAGCCACCGCCTCCCCCGCCGCCCCCCCCACCGCCGAAGCGGGGACGCTCTTCGCGGGGACGAGCTTCGTTCACCACGAGGCTACGGCCGTCCACATCGAAGCCGTTTCTTTGAGCCACGGCCTCTTGGGCCGTCGCATCGTCCATCTCCACGAATCCAAAGCCGCGCGAGCGGCCGGTTTCACGGTCCATCATGACTCGCGCGCTCTTCACTTCGCCGAACGGCGAAAACAGATCACGGAGTTCCTGGTCGCCCAGGGTGTAAGGCAAGTTGCCGACGTAAAGGTTCATCTTCGAATCCCGAGGTTGCGAGCGTGCGTGCAACCCCTCGGAAGTCGGCGACGCAGGGCGGGCTAGAGGCGCACGCCGGGGAGCATCATATCCAACTATGGAAATCTAGGGGGCAGGACTTGGCGGGACCGGGGTCGGGGCTGCCAGGTTGGCCTTGGCCTTCTTCTTCTCCCGGCGGCGGTTGAGGTCCGGAAGGGCCGCCGCGCAGATCACCCCGAGGATGAAAACGGGCTCCGCGAACTTCGTCAGCCACTCCTCGAGGGTGTAGGGGCCGATGCCGGTATGCCGGCGCCAGGCCTCCAGGCACTCTTCGACCAGAGGACGTAAATCGCGGTAGAGCCAGGCTCCGCCGCCGATCCAGATCAGCCATTTTCCTATGAAGCGCATGCGTTTCCGGGTTCGGACGGCTTTCAGCCTACAATCCGTCATGCAACGAAGCTGGGGACTTGCCAGTTCCGTTCTCCTTCTGGCCGCCTGTGCCGCCCATCCCGCCGCGGACTCAGCCCGGCAACCCAACCTGGTATTCATCCTGGTGGACGACCTCGGTTGGCAAGACCTCTCCGTGCCCCTTGGTTCCCAGGAAACCGGATTCAATCGGCTCTATCGCACCCCCCACCTGGAGCGGATGGCGCGCGAGGGAATGGTTTTCACGCAAGCCTACGCCGCAAGTCCGGTCTGCACCCCCACCCGCGCCGCCATGCTCAGCGGCCTGCATCCGGCCCGCACGCGGATCACGGACTGGACACTGTGGTCCGATCGCGATTTCAGCCGGGCGATGCCGGGCCTCGCCGATCCACCGTGGAATAGGGAAGGATTGGCGCCGGGTCCACAACTTCTGACGGAGCGGCTTCGCGCCGTCGGCTACACGACCATCCTGGCTGGCAAGGGCCACTTCGCTGCGGTCGGACAACCAGGCGCAGATCCGCGCGCGCTCGGCTTCGACGTTTCGATAGCCGGACATGCGCCGGGGGGTCCGGGCTCGTATCTCGGCGAGCGCTCCTACGGAAATGATCAGCCGAACAACGTCTGGGCTGTGCCCGGATTGGAGAAGTATCACGGCTCGAACGTCTTTCTGACCGACGCGCTGACTCGGGAAGCGCGGGCCGCGGTCGCCAACGCCGTGCGCGAGGCCCCGGAGCGCCCCTTTTTGTTGTGGTTCGCGCACTATGCGGTGCACGTGCCGCTGGAGCCGGATGCGCGATTCGTGCAGCGTTATCGCGAGCAAGGACTCTCCGAGCCGGAGGCCTGCTACGCGGCCATGATCGAGGGCGTGGATCAGAGTCTTGGCGAGTTGTGGCATGATTTCGAGGATCTCGGCATCGCGGAAAACACCTTGCTGGTGTACTTCAGCGACAACGGCGGCCTGTCCGCGCACGCGCGCGGGCCTACGCCGGATGGAACCGGGGCGCACACCCACAACGCGCCGCTGCGGAGCGGCAAGGGCGCGGCCTATGAGGGCGGCATTCGGGTGCCGCTCTTGGCATGTTGGGCCGCGCCGCGCCGCACGGGCGCTCCGGCGCGCATCGTCGCGCCGCCGCCGGGCTCGCGCTGCGCCACGCCGGTGTTCGCGACGGAGTTCTTTGCCACTTTCCTCGCGATCGCATACCGCCCCAGCTCCCGGCCAGCCATCGCCGCCAGCACTGCCAGCCCGATGAAGGGGGCTGCGAGCACGAACGCCAATCCGATGAACGGCGCCGCGAGCATCAGCGCGATGCTTTTCACGGCGCTGCGCTCACCACCTGCGGGCTGCGAAACGGGGGGCGTGTCGGCGGGGATTGCGGGCGCCGCAGCCGCGTCCATCTCGTACAGCGCTGCGCGCGCGCTGCTTTCAATCATCTCGGGTGAAAGCGGCTTGCGCAGAAAGCCAGCAACTCCGGCGGCCTTGGCCCGGGCTTCATAGGCGTCCGTGCCGTAGCCGGTCACGATGACCACCGGCAGCCACGGCTGGCTCGCCCTCACCCGCTCGGCCACTTCAAGGCCGCTCATCCCCGGCATCTTGATGTCGG
>CAZCXL010000407.1:0-2307 GCA_964502625.1 uncultured Planctomycetales bacterium
TTCCCTTCGCTTTAATTCAAACACGCGATCTTGGGCGGCACGTTGCCGCGCATCAAAAGACTTTTCGAGATACTCGCGGCAGACTTGCACGAAATGGCGGCGTTCCTCCTGACACGCCTGCCGGCGCTCGCTCTGGTAGGTGCTTTTGAGGAAGTCGGCAGCCGGGCCGGAGTCGAGCCGCCCGATGGTTTCCGGCGCAGTCGGATGGGCGGGCAAATCCAAAAGGCAATCGGCGGGCACCATCGCAAACTTTTCCGCTGCGCCGGGGGTCAGTTCTTCGCGGACGGCGACAAGCTCGCCGTGGAGCGTCTGGTTTTCGCCCTTGGTGTTCTGGCCGCGCACGCTGATTTCAAAAAAGTGTATGCGGCAAGGCGTCTCGGCGGTGGCGTCCATGTAAAGGGCGATGCCGCCGATGAGCGGCGCGAGCTTCTCGTTCAGCCGCTCGTCCACGGCACCGTATAGCGGGTTGCCGGGGCCAAGCAAAATGGCGTCGAGGTGCTGGTCTTCTTCCAGATGGCTTTTGTGGAAGGTGATTTTGCGATACGCGGTCTCGGGCTTGCCCATGCGCCGGACGGCTTCCAGCCGGTCGGAACGAAGGTCGGCGAGGACGTGCTCAATTCGCCAGAGTCCATCGGCCCGCGGTTCGACCTTCAAACCGATTTCGCCGCACGACTTGATAAACTGCTCCTCGACGTAACGCGGCATGAGGCGCGACTCCTCGGCCTCGACGTTGGCGCGTTGGAAGCCGGAGAAGTCCACGTTCGCGCGGGCCAGCGCGATGCCGGTCGCTTGCTCGTATTGGGTGAGCCGCGCCGGGTCAACCTGCTCGATTTTGTCGAGGTATTCCTCAAGGCGGCGCGGGTCGTGGGCCGCTTCGCGCAACATCTCCGGCAAATTGACATCGTTGAGCGAAAGCACTTCGCCGATGACATCGAAAACGCGGTCGGCCAGAACCGCGCGCATTTGTTCAAGCTTTTCCAGGAGGCGGGTGAGGATTCTGCCCTCAACGATGTCCTGGCCTTCCTCGGACTGCGCCGCAACGAAATTGAAGGCGTGACAGTCGCGCTCCTGCCCGATGCGGTGGATGCGGCCAAGCCGCTGTTCCAAGCGCGTGGGGTTCCAAGGCAGGTCGTAGTTAATCATCAACCGGCAGAATTGAAGGTTGATGCCTTCGCCCGCCGCTTCGGTGGCGACACAAATCTGGCGCGCAGTACGGAAGTCCTCCTGGGCGCGCTTGCGCTCGTGCGGATTCATACCGCCGTGAATCTCCGTCACGGTGTAGCCCCATTTTTCGAGATGTTGGCGCAAATGTTTCAGCGTGTCTCGGTGCTCGGTGAAGATGAGCAGCTTGCCCCGTCCATCGGTCAGTTCCTTGAACTCAGCGCGCGTGAGGCATTCGTGAAGCGCGGAGAGTTTTGAATCCGTGCCCTGGTCGCGCACGCGGTGCGCGCGGGAAAGCAATTCCTGTAGCGCGACGATTTCAGAGCGAAGCTGGTCGAGTTCAAGCGCGGCGGTGAACTCGTCCGTCAGGTGGTCGCGCTCGGCTTCGTCGAGGTCGTCCTCGTCCTGCTCGGCGTCGGTGAGGCGGCCTTGCAGTTGGGCAAGGCGGCGGGCGCGTTGCGCGGGCGGCAGGTCTTCCAACTCTGTCAGGAGTGCCTGCTGTTTTTCGAGACGCCGCCGGATGGATTCAAAAATTGCCAGTGTCGAACTGGCCAGGCGGCGTTGCAGGACGGTGCGGATGAGCGCGACGCTCTGTTTCTTCCTGCCGCTGGCTTGGGGCAGGAATTCATTGATGTAAGCCGTGACGGCTTTGTAGAGGTCGTATTCGTCGCGGTTCAGCCGGAACGCGATGGTGTGGGCGTGGCGGTCGGGAAACAGGCGCCGGCCCTCCATGTCTCTCAAGTCTTCCTTCAACCGGCGCAACGCCCACGGGCAATCCGGCCCCAAGCGGAGAATGTCACGGCGGATTTCGCCGGCCTTGGCTCCAACCCGGTGCGGTTCGGGAAACAGGTCGGGGTCGAGCAGTCGGATGAAGTGAGCGAAGCGGTCGTCGTCGCCGTGGTGCGGCGTGGCCGTGAGCAGAACGACGTGGCCGGCGGGTTGTGCGGTGAGATGTTCGGCCAGTTGGTAACGCTTGGTCTTCGTCACTTCATCACCGCGGCCGGATGAGCTTTTGGTGTAGGCACTGCACTTGTGCGCTTCGTCGATGACGATCAAATCCCATCGCTGTTGCCAGACGCGTTCGCGCACGTCGTCTTGTTTGGCGTAGTCAATCGAGGCGATGACCTGGTTGGAACGCTGCCAGGG
>CAZCXL010000408.1:0-2302 GCA_964502625.1 uncultured Planctomycetales bacterium
GGCGCCGTTGTGGACTTCGCCCGGGGCGCCCATCGCGCCCGGACCGCCAATGCCCGCGTGGTCTAGGTGTCCACCGATCGCGAGGTATTGATCCGCGAGCGCGGGATCCGTGCCGCGCAGGATTCCCACGACGTTGTAGGCGGTGAGGTCGCCGATCTGGAACGGTAGGCGCAGCGAAGTCTGTCCCGGCAGCGGCTCCAGGCCGAGTCTGCGGAAGTGGGACTCCATGTAGAGGCCAGAGAGATGGCCGCCGTGTTCGCCGGAGGCGCGACCTTCCATCTCGTCGTGCGCGAGGAAGCCGATGTGCGCGCGCAGATCCTGTTCGCGGAGCTCGTCGGGCGCCTGAGCGGCGAGGGGGGCGGCAAGCGCCGGCAGCAGCAGCGCGGCGCGAAGGAGCAGGGTGGAATGACGCTTCATGAGTCGGGTAAGCCCGACATCCTACGCGTCGTCGCCTGCTGCGCTGGCCGGATTCCGCGCGAAAGTCGACTAAGGCTTGCGGGTGCGGAGATTTTGCTCCAGCACCTTGCCCTCACTCACATAGACCTTCTGCGAGGCGTCTTCGGGAGGAAACCAAAGCTCGTTGGACGCGGTGGGATAGGCCACCAAGTCGTAGGTCGCGGCGCGCAGACCGTCAAAGCGGTAGCGGCCTTTGGTGTCGAGCAGAGCGCTCCGGTGGAAGAGTTCATCGCCGTCTTCACGGGTGAGCGTGACCGTGCCGCCGCTCATGGCGACGCCGTCTTGGTCCACCACCACGCCGAACACGCTGCCGCCTGCGTAGAGTCGGAGTTCACCGAGTTCCGTCGTGAGTCCCTCGCGTACGTCGGCGGGAACCATTTCCTCGAGATGGGTGGCGTGCGCGAGTTGCAAGCGCATGTTGCCCGGGTACGCGTTCTCAAGAATGAAGCGGCCGTCTGCTCCGGTGCGCGCGCTGATCGAGGGTACGTTGTCGGGATCTCCGGCGGACATGCCGAAGAAGCTGTCCCCGGTCGGGGGCTGATACTGCGGACCGTGCAGGCTGACGGTGGTGCCTGGCAGACCCTTGCCGTCCGCGCCGAGCACCATGCCGACCACGCGTCCGCCGCGTTTCATCGCCACGTCCATGCCCAACACCACTTCGCGCTGCACTTGGAAGCTCGAAGAATACGTGGGGCAGTTTCCGGGCGCGCGCACCAAGAGCACGTAAGTGCCCGCGTCCACGCCTTCGAGTTGGTAACTGCCGTCCGGGCTTTGAATGTCCCAGCTAAGGCCAGTGATGCCGTATTGCGTGGTGTTGCGCCGCGTGCGCATCAGTTCCAACTGGAATGCGGGCACTCCAGCGCCGGAGGAATCGGTGATGCGGCCAGCCACGCCGCCTTTCTTGCCAAGCACGACCTCCACGGGCGCCGAGTCCACCTCGACTCGAGGCGCGCGACCGTAGGCGTAGCCTTCGGCCACGGCAGCAAGGCCGTAGATGCCCATCGGGAGTCCGCGAATGGTGAAAGAACCGTCGGCTGCGCTCACGCCCACCGTGGTGAAGACCGGGCGCGGTTGAGTGCGCGACACGGTCACGACCGCGCCTGAGAGCGGTTGCCGCTCGTCGTTGAGCACGAGGCCTGTGATCACGTGCTCGGTGTCCATCACCAGCACTTGCGGCTCGGGGCTCTTTCCTGATTGCACGATGACCGGCATGATCTCCGCCGTCGCGTAACCTTCCGCGATACCGCGCAAGGCCCAGATCGAACCGCTGCCGACGTTCGGGAACGAAAACTGCCCGCGGTCATTGCTCTCGGTCACGCGCAGTTTCCCGATGCGAATGTCTTGCGCGCGCTGTTCTTCCAGCGTTCCGGAGCGGAAGTTGCCGTTGTCTTGGAAGATCAACTCCACACGCGCCACCAGCGGATTGCCGCCGGTGTCCTGGGTCACGCCTTGGATGGCGATGCCGGATTCAAGCACGATGGGAGGCAACTCCTGGACTTCGTCGCGTGCCGAGAAAGGGGCGGAGAGTTGGGGCGCATAGGACGGGTGATGGACCCAGACGTTCATCTCCGCTCCGGCGATGAGCCGGTCAAAACGAAAGGCGCCTTTGGCGTCGGTCATGCGCACGAAGCGCGGATCTTCTTGGGCCGGAACGACAGCGGGCGAGGCGCCGAACTGCCAGCGCTCAGAAATCCAGACCATCGCCTCAGGGATGGGCTGGCCACGCTCGTCCAGAACCCGACCGACGACGGCGGCGCCCACGGCGCCCTCCGTTCCATGACTCAGGAGCGGGCCGGTGTTGCCGGTGGGCACTGGATCCCGCGCAACGGTGCGCGAGGGGTCGGGA
>CAZCXL010000409.1:0-2289 GCA_964502625.1 uncultured Planctomycetales bacterium
CAACGGCCCGATCAGCTCTGCTTCCAGGTCCAAACCCTTGGCATGGGCGCGTTCACTCAACAAGCCCAACACGTCCTCCAGCACTTGGATCGGCGAGCAGGCAATCTCTTCGATCGTCATCTTGCCGGCTTCGATTTTGGAGAGGTCGAGAATGTCGTTCAGGATCTGCAGCAGGAAATCGCCGTTGCGCCGGATCGTGCCGACGCACACTTCCAGATCCTCCCGCTTCTGTCCGGGCTCGAGCAGCTCCTCCGCAAAACCGAGAATCGCCGTCATCGGCGTGCGGATTTCGTGGCTCATGTTGGCGATGAAGGTGCTCTTGGCTTGGTTGGCACTCTCGGCGCTGCGCGTCACCTCTTCCAACTCACGCGTGCGCGCTCGGACTTCCGCCTCGATCTGCGCAGATCGACGCAGCGTGCTACGCACGTAGGTCCCGAGTGCGGCCGTGATCATCAGACCACTCAGGAGCACGACGAGCGGCAGCCAAGCCTCAAGGCCCGAGGCCGTAACCTTGTCTGCTCGGACACTGATCCCCCAATCACCGGTGAGATGCTCCAAGGGAGCGGACCAAGCCAAGCCTGGATAGGAATCCGCTAGCGCCCGGGCTTCGCTGACTTCTAACTGAAAGCCGGCGGCTGCCGCGTGTGCTCGCGCCTGGGATTGGATTTCTTCGAGCGGGCGCACCCCCAGCACGATGCCGCGCAAGTCCTCGCGCCGCTGTTCACTCGTCCGGAAAATTCGACCGGTGTGCGAGAAAGGAGCTGCCGAGATGAGCGAGAGCTGCTCGCCATCCGGGCCCGACCAAAAGCCGATGGCGTGCGAGAGTGCGCCAGTTTCCGTGACGCCTTGCAACAGGGTGAGGATCTCATCCTTCCCGGCCACCCGCGAATCCTCCAAACTGGGCAAGATGAGGAAATTCGCTTGCCCGTCCACGGATTGCTGCACTCTCTCGGGCAGTTGCTGAAGGGCTTCATCGGAATACTCTGCGTTCCCATCGAGCATGCTGGCGAGCACGTCCACGCGGGTGCCGAATGAAGTGACCGCAGCATTGAATTCCTCCCCGACTTCTTGGGCTTTGGTCATGAAGGAGGATTGCGCCTGCTCCCGCATGAGCCGCTCCGTGAGCCTCCAACCCAGACTGGAGATCAGGACTCCTCCGGTGAGCACGACCAACACGGGCAGCCGGTGTGTCACCACCTGCTCGGCACGAACGGCCGTCGCTGACTGCTGAAAATACGTCATCCAAGCGCCGAAGCAAACACTGGCCACCCAAGCCAGAAAGAGCAGCGCCGCTCCCGTCTCCAGGAGTTTGACTTCGATCGTGTGGCGATCCACAAGATCGCCGAAGTCGACGGTGGTTCGTAAAGTGCCGAGCAGAGCGCCGTCGAAAGCGCTCAAGGGAGTTTTCAGGGTGACGATGCGGCTGGGTGCAACTTCTGCAGATGCGGAATCTCGTTCTCCCTCATCGTAGTCCAGACTTTGGACTCCGATCTGACTCATCAGTTGCGCCGCTTCCTCTCCGAGCACGGGCCGCACGAAGACGATGCGTCCCTCATAGTCTCCGGTGCCGTCGGTGCGCGCGACCGGTTTGCTGGAGACGAAGGAGAGCCGTCCGTCGGGGCCCACGATCAGACCCAGTTGGGCTTGCCGAGGATCGGCCGCGTTCAGGCGCACCCAGAATTCGCCTTCAACGCCGTAATCGGCAGCCTCGTTGGCCTCGATGTTGTAATCCTGGCGAGCGAGAATGACCCCCGCCTCATTTTGCACCACGATGCGGCTGCAACCGAGCCCGGCGACGCTGTCCGGCTGGAAATTCTCCTCGATAAATGCCTCAGTAGGCGACACGACGAAGTCGTACATCGAATCCCACTCCGCCCAGTCACCGCAAGTGGTTTCGAGAATGGCGGTCCGCGCGGTCAGGCCGATCTGAATTCGTTCCTCAACCCTCTCCTGCCGCTGTTGCCACGCCCGCACGTGCAGGTCTTCGAGGCTTGGCTTCATCCACCACTGGATGGCGCCATAACCCCCGACCAGCAAGGCCAAGGCAAAGGCGAACGGAAGGACCGGCAGCTTGAGGTTGCGCACGGCCTAGAACTCCTGCGACCAGAAGATGCCGAACCAGAGCGGATCGGGATCGACGAGTGCGTCCCGGTAATCCTGCTCGATCTGGGTGGACGCGTAGATCGCGAAATCGAGACGCGAGTTCTCGTTCGGCATTAAGCAGAGTTGGATTTGCGCGCCGGCGTCCGAGAGCCCGGCAGTATCGCTGCCGATGTTGTAGTCGGCGTA
>CAZCXL010000410.1:0-2274 GCA_964502625.1 uncultured Planctomycetales bacterium
CGCAAGGACTTGAAGTCCCCATGGATGCCGAAGAGCGACGAAGAATCTTGGAAGGAGGAGAAGAAGGCCGACTCCGAGGAAGCGGCGCCCGCCACGGATGAGAAGCCCGCCGACGCTCCTGTCACCGACGATGGCTTCTCCGGCTCCTGGCAGGGCACCATGTCCGGTCCGATCCTGCCTCCCGGCGGCGTTCCGCTCACGGGCGAGTTGCAACTCCACGCCGACGGCAAGATCACCGGCAGTTTCACCATCCCGCTCGGCTCCGCCGACATCATCCGCGGTCAGTACGACAAGGCCACCGGCCGACTGACGGCCACGATGCGTTCACCCGATGGCAACGTCGAGACCGAGGCCACGGTGAAGGGATCATCGATGAAGGGCACGGCCACCATGGGGGACGGCACTTTGCTCAACTTCGAGATGACCCGCCAGCAACCCGCAAACTCCGGGACCGAATCTTCGAGCGGCGCCGCTCCGGGCAAGAAGGCCGAGGTGAAGGATCTGGTGATTGAATTCGAAGGCGCCGCCTCGCGCGCCATGATGCTCCCGGTTGCGGCTGGCGGCTTCGCCGGCCTCGCCGTCAACGACAAGGGCCACTTGCTCTATCTCCGGGTTTCCGGTGGACCTGCCGGCAGCAGCGGTCTGATGGTGCTCGACCTCTCTGCAGACGAACCCGCAGAGAAGCTCGTGGCTTCAGGCATCGGCGGCCTCGCGCTCACGCCGGACGGCTCCAAGGGTTTGATCGTGCGTGGCTCGAGCGCCAGCATTCAGAACATGTCCGCCGGCGCAAGCGGTGAGCGCGTCTCCACCGAAGGCATGACGGTCGTCGTGGATCCGCGCACGGAATGGCGTCAGATGCTGACCGAAGCGTGGCGTCTGCAGCGCGACTACTTCTACGATCCGAACATGCACGGCATGGACTGGCCAGCCGTGTTGCGCCAGTACTTGCCGATGATCGAATACTGCACTTCGCGCGAGGACTTCTCCTTCGTGATGGGCGAATTGATCTCGGAACTCAACGTCGGTCACGCCTACGTGGCCGGTGGCCCTGCGGAGTCGCAGCCCTCTACGAACGTGGGCATGCTCGGCGTGGACTGGAAACTCGATCAAGGCGCCTACCAAATCGCCAAGATTCACCGCGGTGCCGAATGGGATGCGGATGCGCGCGGGCCTCTGGGCACGCCGGGAATCGACGTTTCCGAAGGCGACTACGTGTTGGCGGTGAACGGTTTGCCGCTCAACGTCGCTGAAGATCCCTGGACCGCTTTCGTCGGCCTGGCTGGCCGATCCACCGTTCTGACAGTGAGCTCGAAGCCGATCCAAGACGACAGCGCGCGCGAGATCGTGGTGAAACCGATCTCGAGCGAAAATGATCTCCGCTTCCGCGCGTGGATCGAACACAACCGGCGCATGGTGGACGAGATGACCGGCGGCAAGGTGGGCTACGTCTACGTCACCGACACCGGGGTCACGGGCCAAAGCGATTTGATCCGCCAGTTCTATCCGCAAATGGGGAAGGCAGGCTTGATCATCGATGAGCGCTGGAACGGCGGCGGCCAAATTCCGACCCGCTTCATCGAGCTGCTCAACCGGCCAGCAACCAACATGTGGGCGTCGCGTGACGGCCGCGATTGGCATTGGCCGCCCGACAGTCATCAGGGGCCGAAGTGCATGCTGATCAACGGACTCGCGGGTTCCGGCGGCGACGCCTTCCCGGCGTACTTCCGCAAGGCCGGGCTCGGCGCGTTGATCGGAATGCGCACTTGGGGAGGACTGGTCGGCATCAGTGGCAACCCCGGGCTCGTGGACGGCGGTGGAGTCACCGTTCCGACCTTTGCCTACTACGACCTCGACGGCACCTGGGGGATCGAGGGCCATGGCGTGGAGCCCGACATTGAGGTTTTGGACCACCCGGCCGCGCTCGCCCGCGGTGAAGACCCGCAACTCCAAGCGGCGATCGCACACATCCTCGATGAGGTTGCGGCCCATCCTTGGCAAGTGCCCATCCGCCCGGCCTATCCTGACCGGAGCCAGATGGGAATTCGCGAGGAGGACAAGTAGCCCATTGAGAAAAATTCACAAGCCCAAGGTTAGGAAGTCGGATATAGTTCCGAGACCATGCTTTCCCTAGCCCTCCTCTCCCTGCTCGCTGCACCTCAACAGTGTCAGCCGATGGTCCAAGACCTGATTGCGGCCCAACACTATAAGGTCGGCGAAGTCACGATCACCAACACCGGGGACACCATCCGAATTGACGTGGACCTCTCAGAGGGG
>CAZCXL010000411.1:0-2268 GCA_964502625.1 uncultured Planctomycetales bacterium
GCGGGCAATCGAACACGAGTTCGTCATGGACTTGCAACAGCATCCGCGCCTGCAGGCCCGTTGCCGTGATGCGCTCGTCCACGCGTAACATCGCGAGTTTGATCAGGTCGGCGGCCGAGCCCTGCACCGGAGTGTTGACTGCGGCATTCTCTGCTTGAGAACGCACGCGCCCATCGCGCGACTGCAATTCCGGGATGGGACGCCGGCGCCCGAGCAAGGTGCGCACCTCGCCGGACTCCCGCGCCTCCGCGAGGGTGCGGTCGAGCCAGGCGCGCACGCCGGGCAAGGCCGCAAAGTAGCGTTCAATGAACGATTTTGCCTCGCTGTAGGAAATGCCCGTCTCGTGCGCCAGCCGGGTTGCGCCCATGCCGTAGAGAATGCCGAAGTTCACGGCCTTGGCGCGCGCGCGAAGGGTGGAATCGACCTCGGCTTGCGGCACGCCGAAGATCAAGGAGGCTGTGCGCGCGTGAACGTCGGCGCCGTCGCGGAATGCGGCCAACAACGCCGGGTCTTGCGCGAGATGCGCCACGAGTCGCAGTTCAATCTGCGAGTAGTCCGCGGACACCAACACCCAACCTTCCGCGCGCGGAACGAATGCGCGCCGGATCTCACGGCCTTCCTGGCTGCGCGCCGGCACGTTCTGGAGATTGGGATCGGAGGAAGACAGCCGCCCGGTAGACGCAACGGCCTGATTAAAGGAAGTGTGGAGACGGCCAGTTTCCGGGTGAATCCACGCTTCCAGCGCGTCCACGTAGGTGCCGAGCAGCTTGGTGAGAGAGCGCCACTCCAGAAGTCCGGCCACGATCGGCTCTTCGGCGAAGGCTTCGAGCGTGTCGGCGTCGGTGCGCCAACCCGTCTTGCTCCGCGACGGAGGCTTCAGCCCGCTCCGCTCGTGAATCTTGAGCCGTTCGAACAGAATCTCGCCGAGCTGCTTGGGCGAGGCAAGATTGAAGGGTTCGCCCGCAAGTTCCTGCACGTGGGCTTCGAGCGCGGTGGCGCGTTCTCGAAACCGGGTGCGCAGCACGGCGAGCCGGGCGACGTCCACGCGGATGCCCTCGGCCTCCATGCGCAACAAGACGTCAATGAGCGGCAGCTCCACTTCCTGGAACAGCTTGTCCGTGCCGTTGCGGGCCATCTCCTCGCGCAACATCGGCGTGATGCGCAGCACCGCCTCCGCATCCTCGCAGGCGTACTCGCAAACCTCTTCCACCGGCACCTGATCCATGGTGCGCTGATCGCGGCCCTTGCCGAGAAGTTCTGATGTGGGAATCTTGGTCTCGCCGAGATACTGCTGCGCAAGCGCGTCGAGGTTGTGCGCGGCGCTAGGCGCAACCAGGAAGTGCGCCACCATGGTGTCGAAGCTGAGTCCGCGCACGGTGACGCCGTGCCGCCTCATCACGTGGAGGTCGTATTTGGCGTTCTGTCCGTACTTGGGCACGGCCGGATCTTCGAGGACGGGGCGCAGGAAAGCGACCGCGCTCTCGCCCTGCGGACCACATGCGGGTGGATTCAGATTGAGCGCTACGTAGTCCGCTTCGCCTGCGACCACGGCGAAGGACATGCCGACCAATCGCGCCCGAAGCGGATCCACCGAAGTGGTCTCGGTATCGAAGGAGAAGCCTCCGCTCGCCTGCAAGCGTTCGCGCAGGGCCACGAGATCCTCCGTCGTGCGCACGAGTCGAAAGCCCGCGCGTCGTGGGCGCTGATGCAATGCGTCCACGGCGGCCGCAGTCGGAGTTGTGGCGCTGGCGGCCTTGCCCTCGCGCCGTGCCCGCCAATCCACGAAGCGTTTGTGGAGCGACGCTAGTCCGTGCTCCTCACAAAACCGCGTCAATCCTTCCCAATTGGGTTCGGTCCCGGTCAGATCTTGCGGCGCGCCGCATTCCAGATCGGCCCGCAAGGTGACGAGCGGCAGGGCCGCGCGTGCATCGTCCGCATGCGCGCCGAGCGACTCCGCCAGTTTGCCCTTCTCCTCCTGGGGACCGCGCGTCAGCACGGCTTCGAGGGAGCCGTACTTTTGCAACAGCGCCGTGGCCTTCTTGGGACCGACTCCCGGAATGCCCTTCACGTTGTCCGTGCTGTCACCGACCAGCGCCTGCCACTCCGCCATGAGGCGCGGCGGGACTCCGAATTTGGCTTCCACTTCCGCTTCGCCCATCACCAACGGCGGGTCGTCGCCCTTGGGGGGGGGCCCCTGCAGCACCTGCGGTCCCCCACCCAGCGCCATGTAGTTATCCGCAGAGAAGCTGCGCACTTCCCCTCCGGCAC
>CAZCXL010000412.1:0-2253 GCA_964502625.1 uncultured Planctomycetales bacterium
CGGATGACGGGACCGCGTCAATCATGAACGCAGCCATCCTACGCTCGGCGCGGGATCAGGCGGCGGGTTGCTTGCTGCGCTTTTCTTTCTCGCTTTGGCGATGCAGCCGCGCCTGTTCTTTCACCAGGCGTTTGAGCAGTTGCCGGATCTCAGCCGAGATGCGCTCTTGTTGCACCACTTCGAGTGCCAAGGCGGGATCGCCCGTGGTCTCTCCCAGAGATGCGGGAAGCGCCGCCGGCGCGCCCGGTCCACGCAGTCCGGGACGGCGCAGCACCACGAGCCACGGCGAGCGGAATGCGCCGAAGAGTCGCTGGCGCGCGAGCACGCGCACAGAATCTCCGTGCACGGATGCGCGCAAGGAGCCCGCCCAAGTGCAGTCACGTTGGAGTGCGGAAACCGTACCGAGTCCGGCTGCCACTCCCTGTCGCCGACCAACGAGGTCCAGGCACGCGCTGCATACTCCTTCGTAGATCTCTGCGTCGCAGACCGGCTGACGGCACACGCTGCACGCGGTGGTCTCGCCGACGTCCACCAGCAGGCCACTGACTCCACAGTGCACGGCGCGATCGCGGCCGATGCGCTTGCCGGAGATCTCGCTGACCACGAGTTCGTCCGGGAATACTTGGCGACGCGTCGCTTCACACACCACCAACATTTCTTTCACTCCGCGGTCGCCGGAGATCTTCGAGACTCCGAGATTCTGCGGCAGCACGCGGCGTCCGGTGCGCGAGCACGTTTGGAGCAAGTCGGGGCGCACGCGCTTACCGCTCGCTTCGCAAGTTTGCATGTATTCTTCGAGCACCTTGTTGCCACTGACTTGGCAGGTGCCGAGCAAAGACGGCAAGACCCGCTTGCCGGTGGCGGCGCAGACGGCAAGCTCCTCCGGCAGCGCGGGCGAGCCTGTTACTTCGCAATGCGTGGCGATGTCCTGAGTGATTTCCACGCCGGACACGACCGAGCGCACGAGGTTCTCTCGCAAGGTCTTGCGTCCGGTGCGTTCGCAAGACACCAGCAGTTCTTTGAGCACCTTGGAGCCGGTCACTTCGTTGACCCCAAGCAATCCGGGCAACACGCGCTTGCCGGTGATCGTGCAGGCTTCAAGGACTCCCGGCGCGGCCAGTTCGCCACTGACTTCACAGGCCTCCGCCAGACGCCGCAAGACCTTGCGTTTGGTAGAGGCGCAAGCCGTGAGTTGATCCGGATGGGCAAGCACGCCGCTGGCGGTGCAGCGCTCGAGCCGCGTGGGCAGGGCGCGTCGACCCGTCTCCTGACACTCAATCAATTCCGAGGAGAGCACTTGCGAGCCGCTCACGGAGCAGGTTTCGAAGCGCTCCGCCAATGTGCGCTTGCCCGTGACCGGACACTTGCGCAACAAGCGCGAGAGCACGCGTTGCCCGCTGACGTCGTCCACCGCAAGCAAGGAGCGACGTGCGCGGCGCTTGGTGGCGGCGCAGGTCTCCAAGGCTTCGGGCGCGCACGGAGCGCCGCTCTCTTCGCAGGAGACGGCTTTGTCTTTGGTAAGCAGACCGCCGGTCTCGGCGCACTGCACCAGCAAATCTTTCACCACTCGGCGACCGCTCACCGAACACGTGCCGAGATGCTCTGGCATCACCTTGCGGCCGGTGACCGCGCAGATTTGCAAGAGCGAACGGCGCACCTTGCGGCCAGTGGCAGCGCAGGTTTCGAGGCCATCCGGAAGCGTGGGCGCTCCGGAAGACGCGCAGGGTTCGAAGAACTGCGGCCGGGAGCGCTTTCCAGTCTCCGGACAGAGACGCAACAAGCTGTGCCGCACTTCAGAGCCGGAAACTTCACAGCGTCCGAGACCTTGCGGCAGGGTCATCTCGCCGGATTCCCCGCAGCGGCGCATGTGGCGCGGGCAAGCAAATGCTCCGGTTTCAGGACACACAGCTCCTTCGTCGGGAAGAATGCGCGCGTCGCAACAAGAGCATGCGCGAGCTTCGGCGGGCAAGGCCAGGCGGCCGCTCGCGGCGCTGCGCACCATGGACTCAGGAAGTGCCCGGGTTCCGCTCACCGCGCTCAGCACGAAGAACTCGTCGAGACACAGCACGCCGCTGATCGGATCCTGGAAGAGCAGATCCCGTGCCACGCGCTTGTGCGAGCGTGCGCAGGTGGCCACCTCATCCGGCAACAAGCGACGCCCGGAGGCCTCGCAACTCACCAATTCCATGGGAAAGGCCCAGCGTCCGGAAAGCGCACTGCGCTCCATTTCCGCGCGCGCTCCAGCACGCCTCG
>CAZCXL010000413.1:0-2201 GCA_964502625.1 uncultured Planctomycetales bacterium
GCCGGATCGCGTCGTTGCGCACCTTCTCCAGCAATGCGGGGAGAAAGGCGTGCTCGTAGTCCAAACCCATGCAAACCAAGGCGTCGGCGCGTTGGAGCTTGAGCAGCAGGGACGCTTTGGGAAGCACCGAATGCGGATCCGAGCCCGGAGCAACGAGCACGGTGACATCGACCTGGTCCCCGCCGATGATGCGGGTCAAGTCCGCAAGGTCGGGAATGGTTGCGACCACGCGCAGCGGTTCCTGAGCGATTCCGAACATCAAGAGGCAGAATGCGAACATGGTTACCAATCCAGAGGGTGAGCGTGGTTGCCGAGAATGACGGTCCACTGTAGTACGAGCGTCCAAGAGTTCTCTGCATCCAAAGGCGACTCTTGTGCACATTGAAGGCGCAAGCGATTGAAGTGGGAGAGATGCCAGGTCAGAAAAAGCGCTCGGCTGGAGGCAGCTTCCGCTCCCGTGAACCATTCTGCGCCCAAATCATTGGCTGCGGCTTGCCACCAGGCGCCATACACGCCCGCGCTCCATTCTGGGTTGAAGCTGTACTCGTAATCACTCCAAATTCCGTTGGCGTCCCGGTTCTCGAGCGCCGCAGATCCTTCGTCCCAGACCTCCCGAGAGTTGGCGTACAGTTCCACGGACGCCGCATGTGCCGTGCGAGTTGCGGGGTCGGGCAGTCGCACGCTCAAATCCAACGCAACCGTCGTTTGCGAGGCTTCCATTTGAGCGTCCACGAGGTCGTCCCCGTTGGTATCAGCCGGTGCCGCCAGTCCGGCTGGAGTGTGGATCGCGCTCAATCCCCACTGGAAGAAACCATGGAGACCGACGTCGTGCTGCGCCGTCACGCGCGCGGTGTAGAGAAATTGGGAAGGAGTGCGGCGCCCTAAGGCTTCGCCACTGAATTCCGTCGACGATTGCGGCATTCCCACGTCTCCAAGGTCGCTCGATTCTTCTCCGAATTGCGGCGCCACCCCCACGGACCAGCGCACGGGCAGGTCGCCCACTCCAAACCAGTGGTGTAGTTCGAGTCCGCTGACGTTCAATTCGCCGCCGAAAAACTCCTCCGACGGACCGGGCATGAAGGCATAAGCACGATCATGCACATGGATCGTGTTCCACTTGCCAAAGTCCGCAAGGAACTTTCCGCCTCGCAGACTGAAGTTGCCGGGAAGCGCGTCGTCGAGCCACATGGCTCCTTCCTCCAGGGCAATGCTCGTCTCTCCGCCCTCATCCTCGAAGGCGATCACGGCGTAGGCCCAACCTAAGGGATCGATTCGGCTGGCCAGATCGATCTCGAAGAGCCGGAGCCGCGCGTCATTGAATTCGGGTGCGTCCGACTCCGATGCCGTGGCGAGGCCGTCGAACACGACCGCCATGGCAGGATTGAAAGCGTTGTCGAAACGGCTCGTGAAGCTCCCAGATTGCCCCATGAAGCCCGGGAAAGGAGAGTCAGCAGGGAGTTTCTCTTCAGGCTGCTGAGCCAAAAGAGCTGTGGAAGTGACAACGGAAGCGAACAGGAAAGAAAGGTAGCGATGGAATCTCATGAGGAACGTCAAGACCAGAAAGCTCGAGCCAAGCTCGATGCGGAGTCAGGAATCCGCGGACGGCTGGCGTCGCGCGGTACTGGAATTCCTTCTGATCAGCCGCGCGGTGGAGCGCGGCCGCGTTCGACTAAAAATACAGGATGCAGGGCGCGAAGCACCTCCAGGCGCCGCCACTCCGAAGCCACAGCCACAGGACCCAAACTCAGGGCCACCACAGCGCACACCAGCAGAGCCAGTAACCCGGAGCAAAGGCCCGCCGGCGAGCAAGAACCACCGTCGCCGTGGAGCGGCGCATGGGTGATCCCGAACACGGCGATCAAGCCAAGTAGGATCCAACCCAGCCGGGCGGCGCGGCCCATTGCGCCTAATATACGCCTCGGACAGCCCTGAATTTGATGCAGATTTCCATCCTGGCCAGCGGTTCCGACGGCAACTGCGCGCTCATCGGCGCTGGCAGTGGGAGCGATGCCGTGCATCTGGCACTGGATTGCGGCATCCCGCAACGTCCTGCGCGGGAATTGGCCGAGCGTGCGGGCCTCTCCCAAGAGGAACTCGCCGGAACGGGCATCTCGGGCGACCTTGAGAACGCGGGGAATGGGGGGCGTCTCATCCGTCGAGACCAGGTAGACGCCCGACGTGGCACCACTCCCGAGGATGTC
>CAZCXL010000414.1:0-2193 GCA_964502625.1 uncultured Planctomycetales bacterium
GGCGGCGGATCCGATCAACTCAAGATTGGCTTGGTCGGCTGCGGCGGACGTGGTTCAGGCGCGGTGGTGCAGGCGCTGAACGCCGACCCCGGCGTCGTGTTGTGGGCGCTCGGCGACGCCTTCGAGGACCAGTGCGACACCCTCGCGCGCCGGCTCACCGGCGACGAATCGCCGGTGGAGGCCGCGCGCATCCAACTCCCGCCCGAGCGCCGCTTCCACGGCTTCGATTGCCACGAGAGCGTCACCGACGCGGTGGATGTCGTGCTCTTCGCTTCTCCGCCCTGCTTCCGCCCGATGCAAATCGAGCACGCGGTGCGCGCCGGCAAGCACATCTTTGCCGAGAAGCCCGCCTCCACCGACGCCTTCGGCGTGCGCCGCGTGCTCGAGGCCGCGCGTCTCGCCGAGAAGAACAACACCGCAGCGGCGGCACCGGTGGTCTTCAAGAAGTCACGACGGCTAGGGCTGGGCTTTTTCATGGGCGCGTGTCGGGTTTTGAGTATAGCGGTCACTCCGCGGCCCAGAGCGTGCCCTCAACTAGGTGTTGACGGAACCATTCTGCCTGCCAGACGTCCTCGCGGTGGCCGAAGGCGGTGTAGAACACGCGGCCCTCGCCTTCGCGGCGGGTCCAGGACAGGCCGAAGTCTCGGTCGGCGCGGTTGACGCCGCCCTTGTTCATGTCCGTGGTGGCGACGTCGAGCGAGAGCAGCACGGAGCAGGTGTCCCGGCTCCACGGATCCTTCTGCTGGTAGATCTCATCCACGATGCGGAATCCCGGACGCGTGAGATGGCGCGTGGCAACATGGGAAGGATTTTCGACGCGCACGCCTACCTCTTCGTGCCAAGGGTGGCCGTCGAAGTAGCCACCGATCATGCGGCCGTAGTCCGCCCATTGGTAGAAAGTGTCGGTGGCGCAGTGACTGCCGCTGAAGCCGCCGCCGGCGCGGATCCAATGCATGAGCGCACTCTTCTGCGCGTCGTCCAACCTGAGTTCGCCGGTGGTGTAGAAGAAGACTGCGTCGAGCTGCTTGAGTGCTTGCTCTGAGGCCCAGCCATGGCCGCGGTCCACCACGACTTCGAAACGCGGGTCGGCGGCATCCCAGGCTTGCCACTGCCGCTCCACCATGGAGAGGCCGTCGTCGCCGGGCTTGACGACGGAGTGCTCGAATCCAGCAGATTCGACGTGGACGAGAATCTTGCGCACCCGCTTCTGCTGGGAGAGGAAAGCGACGACGTCGTTGATCTCAGCTTCGGTGAGCACCGTGCCAAGGCCCTTGGTCATTGCCGATTCCTTCACCAGAGCTCCGGAGGCGTCGAACTTCTCGAAACCGGCGGCGATTGCGGCTTCGGGATCGAGAAGGGATTTCCGTAACTGCTCCACGCTCAGGCGCAGGCCCACGTTGGAGAGATCCGGACCCGCCTCATTCAATGCGGCAGTCACGGCGCTGCCACCCACCGAATGGCACTTCGTGCAAGTGGCCTTGAGGTTCTCGCGAAAGACTTTTTCTCCACGCGCGACTGCGTCGAGCTCCTGGCGAATCAGGAACGGCAAGGCCTTGCCGGCGAACCAATCCCGCGCGCGATCCGAAGGATGCGTGAAGGATTCATTGAGAATGCGATCGAACTCTTTCGGGGAGGACCACTCGCGCACGTATTCGACGCAATCTTCCTTGAGACCTTCGTCCACGTCCGCGCGCTGCAGGTAGGCGAAGATCGCCGCTGCGTCCTCGGCGCGTCCGAGATGATTGGCGGCAGCCAGAGCGCGGCGCGCGTGCGGTCGCGTCAACTCGTGCGCATGCTGAGCTTGATTCGCCAATGCGGGATAGGCGCCCACGATGCGCTTGTCCCAGATGGCGCGCGCCGCTTCGGCGGCGATCTGCGGGTCCGCATCGGCAAGATAGATTCTGGTCTCCTCACTCTTCAAACGGCGCAGGGCGACTAGCGCGGCCATGCGAACTGCAGAAGCGCCATCCACTGCGTAGTGGGCAAGGCTGGATGAATCGCTCAAGCGCGCAAAGGCAACCGCTCCGGCGTGCCGCAGCCACGGGTCACGATTCGCGTTGCTCGTGAGCATCTCAGCGAGTGCGGGAGCGGCACTACGCGCTCCGGTTTTCGCGAGACTCATGGCCGCGTGATAGCGCACGGGAGCTTCCGCATCCTTCACGAGTTCGCCTTGCTCATCATAGATCCTGACCT
>CAZCXL010000415.1:0-2184 GCA_964502625.1 uncultured Planctomycetales bacterium
CGAGCGCAGCATGGCGCGCGACAACCGTACTCTCGACAAGTTCCACCTGGATGGCATTCCCTCGGCGCCGCGCGGCGTCCCGCAGATCGAAGTCACGTTCGACATCGATGCGAACGGGATTCTCAACGTGCGCGCCCGGGACAAGGCCACCAGCAAGGAGCACAAGGTCCGCATCGAGCATTCGAGCGGGCTCAACGAGAAGGACATCCAGCGCATGCAGGACGAGGCCGACCGCTTCAAAGAACAAGACGCCGAGTTCCGGGCCAATGTAGAGAAGCGCAACGCCGCCGATCAGTCCGCCTGGCAGGCCGAGAAGATGCTGCGCGAGCACAAGGACAAGCTCAGCGAAGACGACAGCAAGGCGATCGAGTCTCGCGTCGAAGCTCTGAAGACCGCGCTTAAAGAAGATCGCGTGGATCAACTCGAACGACTCGCTCAAGAGTTGCAGAGCACGCTGCACCCGATCGCGGAGCGCATGTACCAGAGCGCTGCCGGTCAGGCCGCACCCGAGTCCTCCGGGGAACCCGCGGCGAAGGAAGGCGAGGTCGTGGACGCCGACTTCGAAGTCAAGAAGTAACCGGCGAGCGAAAGCGCGCAGGTCCATCCCGGCCTGCGCTTCAGGGGTCGCAGTCGTTACGCTGTGCGGCGGCACGCTTCTTGCTGATGTCCCTCTCCGCAGCCCGCTGCTGATGATCCGCGCCGAGCATCTCGTGAAGCGCTTTGGCGCCTTGGTGGCCCTGGAGGGAGTCTCCTTCGAGGTGGCCCCTGGGGAGATCCTTGGGTTTCTCGGACCCAACGGCGCCGGCAAGACCACCGCGCTGCGCGTGCTTTCCGGCTGGCTGCCAGCCTCCGCAGGGCGTGCGTCGATTGCCGGCCACGACCTTGCGTTGCACTCCCTCGCGGCCCGTCGCGCGGTCGGCTATCTGCCCGAGCACTTCGCGGCGCCGATTGACATGCGCGTGGGGGAGTACCTCGGCTATCGCGCCGAATTGAAGGGCGCACGGCCTCGGACCGCGCGTGCGCGCGCGCGCAGCATCGCAGCGGAGTTCGGCTTGGAGGAGCGGTGGCGTCAGCCTTTCGGCACTCTTTCCAAGGGCTTCCGACAACGAGTCGGGCTGGCCGATGCGCTGCTCGCGGACCCGCCGGCGCTCCTACTCGACGAACCGTTCAGCGGCTTGGATCCCATTCAGCGCCAGGAGTTCAAGGAAAAGCTGCGTGCGCTGGCGGCGCGTGGCAAGGCGATTCTCTTCTCCTCCCACGTGCTCCCCGAAGTCCGCGATCTCGCTGCGCGCCTGCTGGTGTTGCACCGTGGCCGATGCACCGCGGCAGGCACGCTCGCAGAGTTACAGGATCGGTTGCGGCTGATTGCTCCGTTGCGGATCAGCGCGCGGGTCGCCAGTGGGTCTGCCACGCTTGGCCTGCTCTGCGCGGCTCACGGCTACCAGATCGAGCGCCAAGAGCCGGCCACTGGCGCACTCTTGCTGCGGCCCGGCGCCACCGCCGACCGTGCTGGACTCTTTCGCGCACTCGCGGCCTCCGGTGTAGACATGGATGAGTTCCACACGGAAGCACCGGATCTCGAGCAAATCTTCCTCATGCTCGTGCAGGAGTCCGCCGCTTGAGAGCCTTCCTCGCTCAATTCAAGCGCGAAATCCGCGGCCTGCTGTTCTCTCCCTACGCCTTCGTGCTCTTGGGATTTTGGTTCCTGCTCAACGGCTTCTTCTTCGCCTATTTGCTGCACAGTCCTGCGGTGCAGAACGACCTGACCTTGCTGCCGCCGTATCTGTTCGGCAACGGCCTGCTCGTGTGGCTGCTGCTTCCAGCCTTCCCGCCCCTGCTGGCGCTGCGTCTGCTCGCCGAAGAGCAACGGGTTGGCACGATGGAACCGCTGTTGACTGCACCCGTGCGGGACCTCGCCGTGATTTTGGCGAAGTACCTTGCGGCCTGCGCTTTTCTCCTGGTGTTTTGGGCGGGAGTTGCTTCCCTATTCCTCCTGCTTCAATTCCACGGAGCCACCCTGGATTGGGGCCGCATCACTTGCGGCTTCATCGGCGAGGGGCCTGGCCCGCGCATCTCCGTGAGATACGTGGCGAGCTCCTTCTGTGGCGGCGTCAGCGGCTTCGTGTTGCCCGGGTTGAACCCGTTCGTCATCACGCCGACGATCGTTTCCCAGCCGTGCTGATC
>CAZCXL010000416.1:0-2166 GCA_964502625.1 uncultured Planctomycetales bacterium
GATGCCGCCAACACTCCGACGGATCCCACGGCACGCAAGTACCGCATCGAGAGTGAACCGACGGCGGTCTACTACCTCGGCGATTCCCACCGCATCTTGGCCCGGGCCGGCCAACTCGCGCATTGGCAGCTCATGATTGACGCCTACCAAGGCTTCGGCACTCGCTTCCCGACCCAAGCGGGACTGGCCGAGGCCACAGTGGACTCGATCGTGGAAGGACAACTCGCGCTCGGCGAGACCGCAGCGGCAGAAGCCGCTTTCCAGACCATGGTGGATGGCGAGATGAGCAACTCGCGCGTCGCCTCGGCGGCCTGGAAACTGCAAGGCTACTTCACCGCTCTGGCCAATGCCGCGCCCACCAGTGACGAGCGCATGCCTCCGCTCTCCAAGGCGGCGCTCTACCTCGGCATCATGAACCAACGCTCGGTCCAAGCGAGTGGAGGCGGCTACTACAACGAAGCCCTCATGCGCAAGGAACTCGGCGAGTGGTCCCAAGTCGAAAAACTTGCGGCAGCCGCTCTCGAACCCTTGGCCGAATTGCCGGAAAGCAACCGCTTCTTGGCCAAGGCCCTCCGCGTGGATGCACTGCTTGAGTTGCGGCGCGTCGGCGAAGCGGTGCCGCTCGTCGAAGAACTCCGAAAGGAGAAGCCGACGGATCGTCAGGTCCTCGCCTTCACGATCCGCACCTTAGCGGGCTTCCTCATCGTCGAGAAAGGCCAAGTCTCGGAAGTGCCTGGCGATGGCAAGAAAGAATCCTTGATGAAAGCGATCGAGGCGGCCAACACCTTGGTTCAAGTTGCAGAGTTTGCAGCCACCACCGACGGCAAGAACAAGTTCAATTACAAGCCGTGGTGGGAAGCGCGCGTGGACCAACTCTACGTCATCTACCGGCTCGGCCAAGTGGACACGGCCCAAGCGGGCACGCACAAACGCTTGATCGATGGCTTGGAAAGCCAAGCTCCGAAACTCGGAGAGGAAGTCTGCGGTCGCACCGTGCCTCTCAAACTCCAGTGGCTCAAGTTGCGCTGAAGCGATGATTGCACTCACCACCCTGCTGCTCGCTCTTCCCCTTGCCACACCGCCGGCGCAAGACCGCATTCAACGCGCCGACGGTCGGGTCATCACCAGCCACCTCGTCTCCGCGAGCCTGAGCGAAGTGGTGCACAAGGGTGGAGACGGAAAGGAAGTCAAGCTCGCCGCTGCCGACGTCCTTGAACTGACGCCCGCCGCTGCGAACGACTTGATGCGCTCCGGTGAGCGCGCGCTCGTACAGCGCGATTGGGCGGGCGCAGCCAACGCCTTCTCCGCAGCCACGGCCGAAGCCGGCGCAACTCCCTGGCAGCCGCTCTGGGCATCCTTGCGCCATGGCGAAGCCTTACTGGCCTGGGCGCGCATGGACCTCGCAAAAGCGGGAGATGCGGTCTCCGCGCTTCGCACTTGGTGCGAGGCGAATCCTGACTCGTACTGGCTCCCGCGTGCGCGGCTCGCGCAAGCCCGCGCGCTCGTGATCGCCGGCGACGGCGACGGCGCCGCCAACTTGCTCAAGGATCTTTCCGATCTGGTGTTCCAGAAAGGCCTCGCCAAGCACCTAGAACTCGAGGTGAATCTCGAGCGCTGCCGCGCCTTCCTCGCTTCTCGGCAAGCGGAAGTCGCAGAAGCGCGTTTGCGCGACCTCGTCGCCAAGGATCCCCCCGCCGACGCGGCGCGCGGAGTGCGCTCCCGCATCCTGGAGTTGCGCGGTGAGGCGCAGATCCTGCTCGGTGCCGCCATCGAGGCCAAGAGTGGTGCGAAATCCGCCGCGGCCTATTGGGAGAGCCTCGCCCGCGATCTGCGCGTGTCCACCGACGTGCGCGCCGCTGCCCTGACCGGCCTCGCCAGTGCGGCCATGGCGGACAATCGCCTGCGCGACGCCCAACTGCAACTCGCAGAAGTCGTGGCCGTGCTCGATGCGAGTCAGGAAGTCTTGGGGCGCGCGCTCTGGGATCTCGCCGAGGTCACCACGCGGCTCGGCGATCATCCGACTGCCGCCAAAACCTACCTAGAGCGCATTCTTCTGGAATGCCCCGACTCCACCTGGGCCGCACAAGCCCGGACCAAACTCCAGCGCTGATGTCCCGGCTGCTCGGAGCCCGCTAGAATCCCTTTCCTTCGCACCCGCCCGGTCGC
>CAZCXL010000417.1:0-2160 GCA_964502625.1 uncultured Planctomycetales bacterium
TTCACCGCCGACTGTTCCTGGCATCGGCATGGAAGTATTTTCGCAAGCACGGATTGCATTCCCAGCACTAAACTGGCGGGATGCCTTCGGTTGCCCGCCTATTCGCGCTGCTCCTGCTCTGTGCAGGATGCGCGCAGGATCATGCGACCGGCCCAGAGGCCATGCTCTCCCAGATATTTCAGGAAGCGCGTCCCGAAGCCGTAACTCTGTGGCGGCAATATTGCGATGCCCTGACTGATCCCGGTTTTCATGGCGATGCGCATTCCCTTCCCGGTTGGAAGCCTCTGACCGAGCGCCTGCTTGCCGCAGCGTCACCGCACTTCACTTCCGAGCTTCGCCAAGCAGTCCATGGGAACGCGGATGACTCCGTGACGGGATTGCTCGTAGGCATTGGGGAGCAGAACCTGCGCTGCACTTACGAAGCAGGCCGTGGTCTCGTCGGGATGGGCGAAGGTCTTCACGACGCGAGCGAGTTCTTCGTCCGCGTCGCGCGCGACGGAGCGGGGACCTGGCGCCTTGCCTCTTGGCCTCCCATGCGGTTGGAGGACCTGCTCACGGAACGCGAACGCCTGCCGGCTCGCGCCGCGTTCACTCTGAACTCGCAGCCGAGTGACTCCCTGAGCGATTCGTCTCCCGCATTTCAACTCGAGTGGAAAGGGAAGGTGATCGCGGAATCGAGCGAGCCGATGCTCGAGCGCTGGCGACGCCTCGATGAACTCCTGCAAGACGTCGTGATGCCATCGCACCGCCGCGACGCGCAGGGGGAGAGCCAGGACGGTGTGCTCATTCGCCTTCCGGCGGCGGCACCTGCGGCAATTCTGTTGGAAGTCCTCGCGCAATTCGCGAAGCCGGAACACCGCATTCCTGACGTGCAGTTGTGGGTGATCGACGGCAATCGATCGGAGTATCTCTACCTTGATCAGCGCGGAGCGTGGGGGGAGGCCCCCATCTGCGCTCCTTATCTTGTTCCCCGCGGGCTCTCGGTGACCGAAGCGCTGGCGGATGCGCGCGCACGCGGGGAGCTGGAGAAAGCGGGCCTCTGCTTCGTATTGCCTTGGCTCGGACTCGAACCGGACCCAGTGGCATTTCTCGCAACCCTGGAGAATGAGGTCGTGCCTTCCTGTGCGGAATTTTGGATTGCACTGCTGCAAGAGCAGACCAGCGAGACGCCTGATCTGATTGGAGGTGTGGAGACTCCGAGCCTCACGGATCCCGAATTCGTTCACCTCTTCGACCGAGTGGTCGCGCAACTCGCGCCGCACCGCTCGGAGCTCCTTCCACCTGCCGAGCTGATGATGCAGCGCGACCACTTGCTCCGCGAATCCATGCAGCTCGCCTTTAGTCACATCATCGCCTTCAGTGGCATCCTCGCCAATCCGGACGAAACGCGGTGGTTCGTGCGTCGCACGATGCCGGAGCCCGGCGGCGCCATCGTGGCTCTGGCCTTCCGAGATGGATTCGAAACTCGAGCCTCCTTGACGACCGTGCACCTGCGCCTGGAGCAAGGTTCTTGGAAATTCTGCTCCTGGCCGAGAGGTGATTGGCAGGATGAGCTGCCCTTCGGCTTCGCAGCCACGCCTTACCTTCCCGACGACAACGCGCTGTTCGTACGACTGTGGTCCGAGGCAGGCGGCCACGGAATCGCCATGGATCGCGAAGAATTTTTCCGCGCCGGCGATCCGCGCGCCGCGGCTCAGGCTTTCGCTGACTGGCTGAAAGAGCACTACACCACGCAGGTGCTGCGGCCGTTCGTCCTGCGCCGGGAGCTTGCACCCTCCACGGCGATCGCGATTCGAGCCTCGCCGCAAGCCTCGCAGGCGCTGCTGCTCCCGCTCCTCGCGCTCACGGCGCGGTCCGACTGCCCGCGTTCCGTGCTCAAGCTTCAAGTCTTGCTTGATGAGACGCGGCGGCCCGGCGAGTTCCTCTTTGACCAGAGCGTGACGCGCACGGAAGGGAACACGCACGCTTCTACCGCCATCACCTTGAACCCGCACGGCACCATGGCGGAACTCTGCGTCACGGCAGACAGGATGATCGGGCGTGGCGCAACGAGTCTCCATCTGCTGCCGTACGCAGAGGAAGTCCCCCGTTAGTTACGATGCAGCGATGCGTGGCGCCCTGCTCCTGCTGTTCGCCACCCTGGTCTCTTGCAGCGGCGAC
>CAZCXL010000418.1:0-2156 GCA_964502625.1 uncultured Planctomycetales bacterium
CGCCGCCTGGCTAACCTTGTGAAGTACGTAGAGCCTGTCCCATTTGC
This sequence comes from uncultured Planctomycetales bacterium, assembly GCA_964502625.1. Taxonomy (GTDB): domain Bacteria; phylum Planctomycetota; class UBA1135; order UBA1135; family UBA1135; genus JAQBVK01. Next base: position 48 of record CAZCXL010000418.1, read on the forward strand.
CGGCATTTTCGCCTCAGAACCAATAACATAGTAACGGGTCCTGTTTCCTGCGCATTCGATAGGGCAATTAACCAGTTCCGCAGTGCCACTTCAAGACTGCCGGCTCAGTTATTGTGTGCGTCTACACGCACTAATCCTGACTTCTTTATTTCCGTTTTCCTGCTACTTGTTTTGAAGCGAGCCGCGCCGCTCAGCTCGATTTGGCGAGCGCCTTGGGCTTGACCTTGGCTCGCGGCAGCCGCGCAATCACCCACAGATTGTGGGTCAGCACGTTCCAGGCCACCTCCCGCCCTTGGTTCGCGTGCCCTTTGCTCAATAATGGACTGCCCAGAAACCCGTGCTTGAAGATCGCGATCCGCGCTTCCGTTTGCGAGCGCCGCTTCTGCAACTCCACAAACTTTTCGTCCTTCATCTGCTTCTTCAGCTCGTGGGGCGCCTTCGGGCAGATGCCGTTGTAAATTCCACCCTGATCCAATAAATCCCGGTTCGGTTTGCTATCGAAGCCACGATCCCCGGACACTTCCTGGATCGAGTGGCCCACTCCAGTCTGCTTCATCCGCTCCAAACTGCGGCTCAGCATCTTGGTGTCCGCCTGCGGTTTGCCGTTCACCAGCTCCCAGTCCAGGATCACTCCGCCCTGGCTTTCACCCAGCAGCAACTGGCTCCCAAACTCCACTTCCGCGCCCGCTTTGCCGCGTACGTAAACCGCCGCATGCCCTTCGTACAAGCTCAGGATCTTCTCGTCATTGTTGACTTGTCTCTCCCCGATAATCCGCTCATGCGCCTGCCGAATCGCCGCCGGCAACTGCGCCAACACCGAGCCGATCCGCTCCACGATCTGCCGCGCCTCGCCCTCCCGCAGATCCGTTTCCTGCCAGCGCCGTTCCAGCAACTCGCGGTGCCGCCCCGCGTGCCCCGCGATCGTCTTGCTCAGCTTCTTCATCTCCCGCAACACCGCCTTGCGCACCCGCTTGCCGTCCTTCTTCCGCCGCGCGTGCGTCATCTTCATGCACAATTGGTTCATCCGCTTGAGGAACTCCTCCGGTTCTTCCATCCGCACTTTCAACCCACGCTTGCGAATCAGGAACGTCGCTTTCATCAGCGTGCGCGTCGCGTCTCTCAACAGCACCCAGTCCACCGGAAAGTGGATGTTCAGTTTCACGCACGTCGTATCCAGAAAGTACGACTCCAGATTCAGCGCCCCGGCCAGTTCCAGCATTTGATGGCCGTCCTCGTCGTGGCCGTCCGCCGCCGCCACCAGCAGCGTGTCGATCACCTGCCGCATGTCGGCTTCCGGCAGCCACTGGCTGTAGCGCTGCAAGGTGCTCCTGCCCGGGATGCGCACCTTGTCGAGCCGGTCCATTTTGCAGAACCATTGCAGCAGTTCCGACTCCGACAACCGGCATGCGAATCCGCGGAAACCTTCCCCCAGCAGCGTTTGCGCCACATTGCAACGTAGCACCTGCGAACACAGCCGCTGGTAGCCCGCTTGTTCCCCGCCGCTCAATGGGCGAAACGGACGATTCTCTTTTTCCGCTTCACGCTGTTCGTCCTCGTTACGACGTCCCAGCGACAGGCGTTGGAACGACTTCTCGACCTCGCTCAGGCCAAGCAGTTCGTTGATTCGCTCCAGCTGTTTCTTCCACACGCGGAACTCAATCGGGCCGATGACGGTGGAAACATAGCCAGTCAGGAATTCCTGTTCGGGGACCAGTTCCGGGAGGGGGAGAATGCTGGCGCGGGGGGACATTCCTAATTATAAACGATGGATTTCGTCAAATCAAACAAAATCGACTCGTTATGTTTGGATGGACGGGTGAGACGGACTTCGGCCAGGTTGCATGGATGCCGGCATGGGACAGGCTCTAGCTATCACCTGAGCGTTGAGGCAGCGCTGGACCTCGACGACATTTGGGAATACATTGCCGCCGATGGTATTGACGCCGCAGATCAGTGGATCGAGAAACTCTTTGGCGCGTTCGAGGCACTCGGACGAAACCCGGGTATGGGCCACAAACGTGAGGATCTCACCGATCGTCCAGTCCTCTTCTGGCCGGTTGGTTCTTACCTGATCATCCACCGGGCGAGGAGCCTGCCAGTAGAGATTGT
>CAZCXL010000419.1:0-2138 GCA_964502625.1 uncultured Planctomycetales bacterium
ACGAAGAGACTGAGGCAGTACTCAGGGGTGACGCCAGCCTGTTGGGGCGGAGCGCAGAGGAGGATGAGGGTGGTCAGGATCATGGGTAGTTCGGAGCAGTTCGGGGACAGCCAGCCTAGCATGAGGGGAATGAGACTCGTCCTCGCCGCCCTCTTTTTCACCGCGCTCACGCTGGGCGCCCAGGAGCCGACCGGTGTCGGCTACGACGACACGCCGATGCTCCCGGGCCAGAAATGGCGGGTCCACGACAAGCAACGGCCGGCGCCGCCGATCGTCACTCCCGGGAAAATGGGCGACGCTCCTTCGGATGCCGTGATACTTTTCGACGGCCACGGACTAGCGGCCTGGGAGCACGCCGATGGCAAGGCTGCGGTCTGGAAGGTCGTGGACGGCGCGATGGAAGTCACCGCCGGCGGTGGCGATCTGCAAACCAAAGAGGGCTTCGGCTCCTGCCAACTCCATTTGGAGTGGCGAACGCCGGAGCCGCCGAGCAAAGACTCACAAGGGCGCTCGAACAGCGGCGTCTTCTTGATGGGCCGCTACGAGTTGCAAATCCTCGATTCGTGGCAGAACCTCACATACGCCGACGGCCAAGCCGCTGCGCTCTACGGCCAACAACCGCCGCTGGTGAATGCCTCCCGCCCGCCCAATGAATGGCAGACCTACGACGTCATCTTCCAGGCGCCAAAATTCAGCGCCGACGGCGCGTTGCTTGCGCCGGCCGTGATCACCGTGCTGCACAACGGCGTGCTCGTCCATCACGCGCAGCCTCTGCTCGGTTCCACCGCGCACCGCGAGTTGGCGAATTACTCCGCCCACCCGGACCGTCTGCCCCTCAAGTTGCAGGATCACGGCGACCCGGTGCGCTTCCGGAACGTCTGGATTCGTCCCCTCGAATAGCCCATAGATCCTTCTCATGCGTCGATTCCTTCCCTACTTTCCCTTTCTGCTCCTGCTCCTGGCTGCCCCGGTGGCGGCGCAGGAAACGGCAAAGCCGGAGCCGCCGCAGCACACCTTCCTATGGAAGGTGGAGCGTGAAGGCCTCGCCACCTCCTGGCTCTTCGGAACGATTCACGTGCCCGACGACCGCATCAATGCGCTCCACCCGGCAGTGAAGGCTGCGCTCGAGGGCGCCGATGCCTTCTACGGAGAACTCGCACTCGACAGCACCGAAGAGTTGGGCAAGCAGGTGCTCGCGGCGGGCACCTTCGAGGAAGGGCATGATCTGCGTGAGGTCGTGTCCGACGAGCTGTGGGAGCGTCTGGATCAGCGGCTGCAGAAACACGGCATGAGCGCGGCGATGCTTCGGCGCTTCAAGCCGTTCCTGGTGAACCTCACGCTCGTTCAGCTCGACATGTTGCCGCTCATCCAATCGGGCAAGAAGGCGCTCGACGAGCGAATCTTCCTGGTGGCCAAGGCCAAGGGCAAAGAGGTCGGCGGCGTCGAGCAGGTCGAGGAACAAATTCAGGCGCTGGCCTACACCCTCACTCTGGAGGAGTCCGTGGCCTCGCTCAGCCAAGGCCTCGACGACATGGACAAGGCCGACGCGCGTGGAGTGAGCGATCTGGAGCGGATCATGCGTGCATGGCTGACCGGCAGTGGTCGCTTGTTGCTGGCCATCGGCATGGAATCTTGGGATCTGAACGATCCCGTGGATCAGCGCTCGCGGAAAGCCTTGCTCCTGGACCGCAACGTGCACATGGCCGAGCGCACCGCCCGGAAACTCACTCAAGCCCCCGAGAAGAGTTTCGTGTTCGCATTCGGAGCCTTCCACTTCCTCGGCGAAGGCAGCGTGGTGGAGTTGTTGCAGAAAGACGGATTCACCGTGACGCGCATGTGCGCTCCCGATCCTGAAGCGGAGCAACGCTTGCTGGACGAAGACCCCTGGCTCAAGCCGCAGCCCAAAACAGTGCCCGTCGGCGCCGGCGGTTGATGCGGGTTGCGGCCCTGGCGCTGCTCGCGGCTGCTTGCGCCGTGGCGCCAGTGCAGTTGGCGCCGCAGGTGTTGCCGGCGCCGCTGCACTCAGGCTTTCGCGTGATCTGCCTGGGCGCCGCGCAAGATGCTGGCCTGCCGCACCTCGGTTGCGAGGATGAGCGCTGTCAGTCGGCCCGCGCGGCGGGCCACCGCGAGCCCGTGGC
>CAZCXL010000420.1:0-2135 GCA_964502625.1 uncultured Planctomycetales bacterium
CGGCCCCCGTCAAAGACATTTACCTCCACCCGCTCCACCGGAAGTTCCGGGAACGCCTCTGCGCATGAACCGGCGCGAGGAACTTCTGGGGCGGGCGCAACGGAATTTGCCCGCATTCATTGAGGAACGACTCGAGCTGGAAGAGGCTCTGGCCCAGACGAAGGAAACGATCGCCGAGCAAACCCAGACCTTGGCGCAACAGACCCAGACCCTGGCGGAGCAGAAGTCCTTAATCGAGCAACTCCAGCGGATGCTCTTTGGTCCCAAGTCCGAGAAGATGACCGAGGAACAGGCGACCGAATTGACGTCCGTGGTCGGGGATCTGCACGAGCAAGCGCAACGTCCGCCCGCCGACGCCCAGGACGTCCTGGCCGAGGAGACCCAGACCTCCGAGACGGAGAAAGCCAAATCGCCTCGGCGCAAGCGCAAGCCTCGGCAGGTTCCGGTCCACCTGGAAGTCCAGACGACCGTTCTGGAACCGACCGACCCGGCCTGCGAGCACTGTGGACAGTTGGGGGACAAGATCGGCGAGGAAGTCAGCGAGCAGGTGGATTTGATCCCGGCCCGGCTGATCGTGCGCCGGACGGTGCGCATCAAACGGCGTTGCCAATGCGGGTGCGGCCGGATTGCCATCGCGCCCCTGCCTCCCCGGCTTTTGCCCGGGAGCATCCTGGGTTTGGGATTGGCGGTCTTCATTCTCCTCTCCAAGTACGATGACCACCTGGCCCTCTACACCCTGGAGCGGATTTTCCGCGAACGCCATGGAGTCAGGATCCCGCGCCAGCAGATGGGGCAATGGATCGAGCACGTGGCCGGGTTCCTGCGCTTGATCGTGGATCGGATGTGGCTCCGGATGAAGCAAGGGGATTACCTGCAGATCGACGAAACACCGGTCAAGGTGCTCGATCCCGAGGTCAAGGGCAAGGCCGCCCAAGGTTATTTGTGGTTCTTTGGAGTACCGGGGGGCGACGTGATGTTGCTCTTTGACCGGGGCCGATCCCACACCGTGCCCCTGGGAGCACTGGAAGGTTTTAACGGCGCGTTTCAGAGTGACGACTTCAGCGCCTACGAAACCTTGGTCAGAAAACGGACCGGCCTTCGTCGGCTCGGCTGCGCCGCCCACGCGCGCCGCAAGTTTTACACCGCCGCCTTGGAAGGCGACCGCCAGGCCATCTGGTTCATCGGGCGTTTTCGAGAGTTATACCGCATTGAAGATGAAGTGCGCGATCAGACGCCCGCTGAGCGGCAAGCCCAGCGGACCGCACAGGCCCCGGCCATTTGGGCGGAGATGAAGGCCCGGGCCGAGCAACTCAAGCCCTTGGTTCTGCCCAAGAGCAGCCTCGGCAAGGCGATCCGCTACTTTCTCCACGAGTATGCGGCGCTGCAAATCTATTTGGAGCGCCCGGATTATCGGATTGATAACAATCTTTGTGAAAACGACGTTCGCCCCAGTTGCGTGGGCAAGAAGCGCTGGCTCTTCATCGGTCATCCGCAGGCCGGATGGCGCAGCGCCGTCATCTACTCGATCATTCAGAGCTGTCGGCGCCGGGGCATTGATCCCCAGGAGTACCTGACCGACGTCCTGGGTAGGATGCCCGCCATGAAAAATACCGAGATCGACTCCTTGATCCCGGAAAACTGGCAAGCGGCCCGAGCCCGGGCGGCGGCCCATCCAGACCCATCCCCGGCCAGTTGATCAGGCTCTCCCGCCCGAACGCCAGGTCGGATGAAGACCCGGGCGTGCCGGCCGGAGATTATCCCCAAACTGAAGCCCCCCGGCGGGCGCAGGCGCTCAGAGCTTGCGCCCTGAGTCCTGCCCCGCCTCACCTCCTTGGTGCCTTCAACGAAGAGATCGACCCCAGAACGTCGGACATCGGAGGGACCTTTGTCCTGGCCAGCACCGGGAGATCAACCTTGAGCGCAATAAAACTCCCGTCGGCCTTCGCCGTCAAGTCTCAGAAAAAGAGAACGCGCCCGTTCACCCATTCTCCCTACGCGCCATTCTTTACACGGAGATGAATCCCCACAATCACCCCCACACTATCCCCCTCAAAAGCCCTGCACAAGACGCCCTTCGCTTACCGCTTACGTTCATTTCAAACTGGCTGCGCCCGCCGGTTGCACCGCGGCGCAGG
>CAZCXL010000421.1:0-2116 GCA_964502625.1 uncultured Planctomycetales bacterium
GGCTGCGCGCGGCAGCGCACGCCGAGTTGACGGAGATTCTCGACGTAAGCGTCGCCCACGGAACGGGTGAGCGGATCGTCGCCGGTGAGGTCGAACACCAATTCCGGCAAGTCCGCGCCCCCCGCGTGCCCGGCTGCGGCGAGCAGCGCCGCCGCGCGCGTCAGATCGGCGCCAAGATGGGGGAAGTCGGCGCAGGCGGCGGCCTCGGGGAGCAAGGGCGGGAGGAATCCACGCGCGGGCACGGCCGTGATTCCCCCGCGCACCAAGCGGTGCCAAGCCTCACGGGGAAAAGCGCAAGCGAGCGCGGCTCGCAACTGCACGCGGCGGGCGTCGGCCGCCGGATCTTGCGGAAGGGCACCGATCACCGCGTCCCGTTGATTGAAGATGAGCAGCGCGAGGTCGGCGGCGACGAGTCGCTGCAAGTGCGCGCCCGCTGCCTGCCACTGCGGTTTGAGGACTCCGCCGTCGGTGAAGCGCGCAATGCCATCCGGCGCGAGCGAGATCCGGTGCAGAGTGCCGTTCTCGAACATCAGATTGCGCGCTGCGGAATCGCGGATGAGATCGAAGCGCAACTCGTCCACGAAGGGCGCGGTGCCTCCGTCCGGCGCGATTTGGCCCCGCCATCCGGGAACGCGGCGGAACTCGGCGCGCTGTCCCGGCTCCCAGGCCGTGAGCGCGAAGGGGCCGCTGCCGACCATGTGTTGGCGGGGATCCCGGACTTCGGCTTCGGCGAGTTCACGCGGCAGCACCGCGAAGGCCTGCGATGCGAGCCGCTGGAGGAAGAAGCCGTCTGCGCGCGCCAGTCGCAACTCGATGGTGCGCGCATCCTGAGCACGCAGGCCTGCCACTCCGGCGCGCGCGGCTGCGCGCCAGAGCGCGTCGGCTTCAGCGGCGCCGGGGGAGGCAAGCACGGCTGCGCGCAACTCATCGAGTCCGAGGAATAGGCCCTCGAATGCCCACCAAGTGTTCTCCTGATCATTGCGCGTTGCGGCATGGCGCACCCAAGAGGCCACGACATCAGCGGCTTCGACGGCGCGCTCGTGCTTCGGCCACAACGGCGGATCCTCAGGATCATGGAAGCGCGCCGTGGCACGAAGATGGAAGGTCCAATTCAGTCCGTCCGCGGAACTCGTCCAGGATTCCGCGAGCAAGGGCTGCACGGCGGCAAGCTCCGAATGGGCGGCGTCGTACTCCACCAAGGTTTCGAGCGCCTGCCGCTGCATCAATCCGTTGACGGCAATCAGGGCGCGCCGCGGGTCGAGTGAATCCGGTGCAGCAGTGAGCGGCAGACGCAGGACCGCGGTTTCGGCGGCCGGCTTTGCACACCCGGAGGCAGCCAGGAGCGCAAGCGCGATCCAGCGGCGGCGCGGGCGCGCAAGGCAGAGGCTCATTCCTTGACTTGCTCGCTGAGAATGCCGATGTGGCTCTCGCCGATGCGCGTCGCGATCAGCGTCAGACTGCGCGTGCCGAATTTCTTGGGCAGAAAGCGATGAGACAGCGTCTGCGGCCGCTCGGCGATTCCACGCTTGCGGATCGCGAGATCGCCGGCTTCGTGCTCACGGAGCGCGGCGCGCATCTTGCGCGGATCCAATGTTTCACAACACAGCACGCGGAAGGCGTCGAGGAAGGGCGAGCGCACGTGCTTCGGCCCCGTGAGATAGGCGATCTCCGGATCCAGGACCGTCAGACCGTGCTCCGCGGCAAAGCCGCCGAGCAGACCGGCCCGCACCAGCGCCGGGTCAGGATCAAAAACCCACTCCTGCAACGGGCCGGCCTCGGCTTGGGCATGGGCCGGTCCCGCGTAGGTGTCTCTGGAAGGGAGAATCGTCGCGCGGCGCGGCTGTTTGCCCGCCGCCGCCCCGTACCAGAACACGGTCTCCTTGGCTTCGCCCAAGTAGGAGAGCACTTCGATTTCGTCGGGAGCGGGGAAGTGCGTGACCAACTCGTCGAGGTCCACCGCAGGCGAGAGCTTGAGTACGGCGGAGGAGCGTCCCACCATCGCGGCGAGCACGGCGGTCGGACCAGGCGACCATTCTTCCGGGTGAATGATGCGACGCGCGCCACGGCGACGGGCTGGGTCGAGAAATATCGCGCCTCCTGGCGGCGGGGGCTCGAG
>CAZCXL010000422.1:0-2115 GCA_964502625.1 uncultured Planctomycetales bacterium
TGTTCTTCCTGATGGGACCTCTCTGGTGGGTGACCGGGTGGCGCACGGGAGTCGCGGTCGCGCGCGCAGCGAAGGCCTGATGCAGCATCCTGTGCCGGCTCGGCCGACTAGAATCCCCTCCCCGAGCCGGTCGTAGCTCAACTGGATAGAGCATCGGATTTCTAATCCGACGGTTGCAGGTTCAAGTCCTGCCGGCCGGGCCACCTTTCTCACCCCTCCGCCATGCTGCAGAAATTCGACCCGCGCAACCAAGACCTGATCGTGAACGTCAACGGGGTGCTCAAGCACCGCAATGATGCAGGCGTGAGTCCCTTCGATTCCGCCGTGCAAGGTGGCGACGCAGTCTGGGAAGGCTTGCGTCTGTACGAAGGAAAGATCTTTCGCCTCGAGGCGCACCTCGACCGGCTGATCCATTCGGCGCAGGCGCTGGCCTTCGCGCAAATCCCGGCGAAGGAGTTGATCAAAGAGGAGATCCGCAAGACCCTGCTTGCGAACGGCATGCGCGACGGCGCGCATCTGCGTCTCACCCTCACCCGCGGCGTCAAGTTCACGAGCGGCATGGACCCGCGCCTAAACACTGCCGGGCCCACGCTCATCGTGCTCGCCGAATGGAAGGCGCCGGTCTACGGCTCGGCCGGCATTCGCCTGATCACTTCCGCGATCCGCCGCTTCGCGCCCGACGGCCTGGATCCGAAAATCCATCACAACAATCTCCTGCAGAGCATTCTGGCCAAGATCCAGGCCAACCATGCCGGCGCCGACGACGCGCTCATGCTTGATCCGCGCGGCTTCGTGGCCGAAACCAACGCCACCCACGTCTTCGTGGTAGAAGCCGGAGTCGTGCGCACGCCGCAGGTCCTCCACTGCCCCGAGGGCATCACGCGCGACAGCGTGCTGCGTCTTTGCGCTGCCGAAGGGATCCCGCACTCCGTGTGCGATCTCTCACTCTCCGAGGTCTACCGCGCCGACGAGGTCTTCTGCACGGGCACGATGGGCGAGTTGGTTCCTGTGTTCGACGTGGATGGCCGCCGCATCGGCACCGGCGCCGAGGGAGCCATGACCACGCGCCTCAAGACGCTGTTTCGCGCGTTCGTGCGCGCCAACGACGACGAGGTGCTGGTCTGAGGCTCCTGCTGGCCGAAGCGCGACCCCGGCGCTACACTTTCCGCCCGCAGAGTGGTGGGTGTAGCTCAGTTGGTTAGAGCACCAGTTTGTGGCACTGGGGGTCGCGGGTTCAAATCCCGTCATCCACCCCATTCCGCTGCGTGAGGGATGTTTCGCGGGGGTGGCGGAATTGGCAGACGCGCCAGGTTTAGGTCCTGGTATCGCAAGATGTGGGGGTTCGAGTCCCCCCGCCCGCACCCTCCCCGCTCACGCCATGGACGACCGCGCCGCGCGCTACGACCGCCAGATCCGGGTTCCGGAGATCGGCCTCGCCGGACAAGCACGGATCCACGCCTCCTGCGCCGCCGTCGTCGGCCTAGGCGCGCTCGGCTCAGTGGGCGCCGATCTTCTGGCGCGCGCCGGTGTGGGCCGGCTGGTCCTCTTGGATCGCGACGTCGTGGATTGGCCGAATCTGCAACGCCAAACGCTTTACGTGGAATCCGACGCCGAGGCAGGCCGGCCCAAAGCGGATGCCGCGCGGGAACGCTTGTGCGCGGTGAACTCGGAGATTCAAATCTCTGCTCACGCCACGGACCTCGATGCGCGCAACCTGAGTCGCCTCTTGGACGGAGTGGATTTGGTCCTTGACGGCACGGACAACTTCGCGACTCGTTGGCTCTTGAACGATTGGGCCGTGGCGCATAGGCGCTCCTATGTCTATGCGGGAGTCGTGGCGAGTTATGGCATGGTGGGCGCCGTGGTGCCCGGCGGTCCGTGCCTGCGCTGCACTTGGCCGGAACCGCCAGATCCGGAATGGGAGCCCACTTGCCGCAGCGCGGGCGTGCTCGGTCCTGCGGTGGCCGTGATCGCCGGGCTCGCCGCTGCGGAGGGGTTGAAGATCCTCAGCGGCCGCAAGGACGCCGTGCTGCAAGGCTTCCTGCACGCAGATCTCTGGAGCCATGAAGTGCGCGTCATCCGCGCGGAGCCGGACCCGCACTGCCCGTGCTGCGC
>CAZCXL010000423.1:0-2115 GCA_964502625.1 uncultured Planctomycetales bacterium
GCGGAGACTTGCGCCCGACTGGTGTTGGAGCGTGTTCCGCGACAACGCTGGCGTCGTGGCACTGACCGATGAGGTGGGCATCGCCATCAAGGTCGAGACCCACAACCATCCGAGCGCGCTCGATCCCTACGGTGGCGCCGGCACCGGTGTGGGTGGCGTCATTCGCGACGTGCTCGGCACGGGACTGGGTGCGCGGCCCTTCGCCAACCTCGACGTCTTCTGCGTCGGTCCCGAAGACCTGCGCGCGGAAGACCTCCCGCCCGGCACCATGCATCCGAACCGCGTGCTTGAAGGAGTGATTGCGGGCGTGCGCGACTACGGCAACCGCATGGGCATTCCTACGGTGGCGGGCACCGTGATCCGGCATCCGGGTTACGTTGCAAACCCGCTGGTGTTCTGCGGCTCGGTCGGGGAGATTCCGCGCAGTTGCGTCGAGAAGGGCGCGCGGCCAGGCGACGCAATCGTGGCCTTCGGTGGCCGCACGGGTCGCGATGGAATTCACGGCGCGACTTTTTCTTCTGAAGCCCTCCACGAGGAATCCGAGTCCGTGGACGCGGCAGCCGTGCAGATCGGCGATCCGATCACCGAAAAGAAGGTCCTCGACGTGTTGCTGATCGCCCGCGATCGCGGCTGCTTCCATGGACTGACCGATTGCGGTGCCGGAGGCTTTTCCAGCGCCGTCGGTGAAATGAGCGCGGAATGTGGAGCGGAGGTAGAACTCGATCGCGCGCCGCTCAAGTACCCTGGTCTGGCGCCGTGGGAAGTGTGGATCTCCGAGGCGCAAGAGCGCATGGTTGCTGCCGTGCCGGAGCACAAACTGGCGGAACTTGGCGTGCTTTGCGCATTGCACGAAGTCGAAATGACGGAGCTCGGCCGTTTCACGGACTCCGGCCGCTTGGTGTTGCGCTGGCACGGGGAAACCTTGGCGGATCTCGAACTGCACTTTTTACATGAGGGAGTCCCGCAGCCAGAGCGTCAGGCGCACGCCGTGCAACGGAATCTGCCGCCTACGCCGTGGCCTGCGGACGCGGACTGTGAATTCGGCGAGCTCGTGCTCCGAGTGCTCGCTCATCCGCAAGTGCGCAGCAAGGAATCCGTGGTGCGCACTTACGACCACGAGGTCCAAGGCGCGACCGTTCTGAAGCCCTACCAAGGAGCAGACGGAAACGGCGCGGGCGATGGAGTGATCATGCAGCCTTTGTTCCACCGCCCAGAGGGCGTGGCGCTTGCGCTCGGCCTCGCGCTGCGCCAATCGGAACTCGACGCGCGCACCGGAGCGCTCTGCGCCGTGGACGAGGCGATCCGCAACGTCGTCGCATCTGGCGGAGACCCGCATCGCACGGCGATTCTCGACAACTTCTGCTGGGGCGACTGCCGCAAGCCGGATCGGCTTGGCACTCTCGTGCAAGCGGCGCAGGCCTGCCACGACGCGGCGCTTGCGTACGGCACTCCCTTCGTGAGCGGCAAGGACTCACTCAACAATGAGTACCGCGTAGATGGCGTCGAGCGCCCGATTCCGCCCACACTCCTGATCACCGCGCTGGCACACGTGGCCGACTGCGCGCGCACGGTGGGCACTCCCCTGCGCTCGAACGGGAATCTCCTGATTCAGATTGGTCGGACGCGCGCGGCCAGTGGAGGAGCCGTGGCCAGCGATTTGCTCGGCCTTCCGGACTCGGAACCCGCGGCGCCGGATCTCGAGAGCGCTCCGTCCGTGTTCGACGCCTTGCACCGCGCCATTCAGCATGGGCTGGTGGAGGCTTGCCACGATCTCTCTGATGGCGGATTGATTGCAGCCGCTGCCGAAATGATGATCGGTTCTTCGGGGTTGGGCGCACACCTGGATCCGATGCGCGCTCCCGCAGACGCGAGTCAAGGGATGCTGAGCAGGCTTTTCTCTGAATGCCCCACGCGATTCCTGGTGGAGGTCGCACCAGTCCATCTGGAAGCCTTCGCCTTGCTCTTCCGTACCCTTCCGTGGGCGACAATCGGAGAGGTCACTGCGGACGGTCACCTCAGTGTGCGCGGAGCGCAGGGAGCGGTTCTACGACTGTCGCGTGCGGCCCTCGCCTCCGCTTCCGGCGTGCCGGCCGCAACAGCGCCGGAGTCCTTCCC
>CAZCXL010000424.1:0-2107 GCA_964502625.1 uncultured Planctomycetales bacterium
CGATGATTTCGATCGAGTCTTTGTTCACGAACGCAGAGATCGAAGAGTTCCACGCACGTGTGCTCAAGGGGCTCGAAGGCCGCGATGCAGAGGCTCCGCAATACGTGTGCGAGCCCAAGTGGGACGGTGTGTCCGCCAGTTTGATCTACGAAGACGGGCTCCTTGTGCGCGGAGTCTCACGCGGCGACGGCACCGCCGGAGAGGATTTGACTTCCAATTTGCGCGCGGTGGGCGGTGTGCCGCTACGTTTGCGGGGTAGCGCGCCGCGCTTGCTCGAGGTGCGAGGCGAAGTGTTGATGCGCGTGCGCGACTTCGAGGACTACAACGCACGCTTGGTCGAGCTAGGCGAGCCGCCCTTCGCCAATCCGCGCAACTCGACGGCAGGCACCTTGAAGCGCCTCGATCCCGCCATGGTGGAGGAGCGCCGGTTGCGTTTTCTGGCCTGGGAGTGCGTGCGCGTGGAGGCCGGACCGGAATTCACGCGCCACCGCGAGGCCATGGACGCGCTGCGCGCCTGGGGCATTCCCGTATCGCCCGAGCGGGGACTCGCGCGCTCGCCCGCCGAGATGATCGCCTTTCACGACGACCTGGAGCGGCGTCGTGATGCGCAGGACTACGAGATGGACGGCATCGTGGTGAAGGTAGACCAGTTCGCGCTTCGTGCCCTGCTTGGCTCGCGCGCGCGCACGCCGCGTTGGGCCTGCGCGCACAAGTTTGCGCCGCGCGAAGAAAGCACCCGACTGCTCGCGATCGAGGTGCAAGTGGGGCGCACCGGACGGCTGACGCCGCGCGCCGTGCTTGAGCCCGTGGCGCTCGGCGGCGTGGTGGTGCAGCACGCCACGCTCCACAACGCGCGCTACGTGCGGGATCTGGACATTCGCGTCGGCGACCGCGTGCTGGTGCGCCGCGCCGGCGACGTGATTCCGCAAGTGCTCGGTCCGTTGCCGGAGGCGCGCACGGGACAGGAAAAATCGTTCCACATGCCGGAGCGCTGCCCTTCCTGCGGCGCCGAAGCCTTGGAGCGTGGAGAGTTTCGCTACTGCCCAAGTTTGGATTGCCCTGCGCAAATGCAACGCCGCGTGCTGCATCTTGCCTCGCGCGAGGCACTGAAGATCGAAGGGCTCGGCGAGAAAGCGGTGGCGCAGTTTGCCGCCGCCGGCTTGCTGCATGCGGTTGAAGACGTCTTCGCGCTGGACTACGAGAAAATCGCGCAACTGGAGCGTTGGGGAGAGAAATCCGCCGCCGCGCTCCGCGAGCAAGTTGCGGAAGCGCGACGTCCCGAGTTGCCGCGGCTCTTGTTCGGATTGGGAATCCCGGAAGTCGGCCTGCAGACTGCCCGTGAACTCTGTGCGCGGTGGGGAACGCTGTCCGAGTTGCGCGAGGCCGCGCGCGGAGACCACGCGCTGGATCGACTCCAAGAGGTCAACGGAGTCGGTCCCGAAGTAGCGAAATCCGTGCTCGCCTTCTTCGCCGAACCGCGCAACCAAATCGCGCTCGACACGATGCTGGCGCGCGGACTGGACCCAACTCCGTACGCGCCCGCTCAGCCCGCGCACACTCGCGAGGGGGTCACCGGAAAGTCCTTCGTGGTCACAGGCGCCTTGAGCCAGCCGCGTCCCGAGATTGCCGCCGCGATTGAAGCGGCAGGTGGCAAAGTGCTGGCTTCCATCAGCAAAGCCACGGACTACCTCGTGGCTGGAGAAAAGGCCGGCAGCAAGTTGAAAAAAGCCGAAGCGCTCGGCGTGCGCGTGTTGTCTGAGGAAGAGTTGCGCGCTTTACTCGGTGTGTAACGCTTAGGGCGCGGCGTCAAACTCGGCGATGATCGGTCGGTGATCGCTGGCGATGCGGGCGAGCTCAAGCCTGCTGACGTGAAGATGCTCGTGGAAAAATGGGCCGCGCCAGAAAAATTTATCCAGCGCGCCGATCGGCGCATCTGCGGGAAAGGTCAAGATGGCCTGACGCCGGCCGTGCTCGCTCCACGCGTGGAATCCGGCCTCTTGGATGCCCGCATTGAGATAAAGCAGATTGCGCCAGTCGTTGGAATCACCGCCCAAGATCACTCGATCCGCAAGACGCAGATCACGCAAGGTTCCGGTGTGTAGCAACC
>CAZCXL010000425.1:0-2106 GCA_964502625.1 uncultured Planctomycetales bacterium
ACGGTGTCCTCGGTGACGAACATCAGCGGCAGGCCGTTCTGCTTGGCGAAGCGCACCGCCTCGCGGACGTTCTTTACCATCTGCGCGAGATCCCAGTCTTCCGCGTAGGCGCGGATCGGCGAGGAGCCGATGAAGGCGCACACTTCGATCGGAGCGCCGAGCTCCTGCACCATGGCCGCGATCGGCTCGATGTCCGTGACGACCGTGCGGCAAGCCACGTTGGGCTTGATGCGCAAACTGCGCATCTCGCGGGCCAAGGCCATGATGTGTTCGCGCGCGTTGCGCCCGGCGCCCGGCAAACCGATGTCGGCGGTGTCAATGCCGAGCTCGTCCATCAAGTGCACGAGTTGCAACTTCTTCTCGAGCGGCGGATCCTCGACCGAAGGGCACTGCAGGCCGTCGCGCAGCGTCTCGTCGTCGAGCATCACCGCGCCGGCGGGGGCGGGAAGCTTGTAGGGGCCGATGGAGGCCCAGTCGTGAATGAGATCGTCGCGTTTCACCAACGTGTTCAGGGGGAGCCTAAGTATAGAATCCCTGAGCAGAATGAGTCTCTTCTCCACCTCCTCGGCAGCCGCCACCCGCAACCTCCGCGAGACGCCGGGCGCGCGCTGGCACAAGCAAGATCCGGAGCCGGCCGAGGCCGCGCTGCTGGCGAGCCGCCGCATCGGCAAGAGTTGGTATTTGCCGGTGATCGAGCCGCGCTTCAAGATTCGGCGCACGGATCGGATCTTCGCGATCGGCTCCTGTTTCGCCCGGGGAATCGAGAAGGGATTGCAAGGCGTCGGACTCAACGTCGAGAGCGCTGCGGTGGAGTTCGACGCCTTTGAGCGTTCACGCTCCGACGTCACGCCGCTTGGCTTCACGAACAAGTACACGACGTTCACCACCCTCAACGACCTGCGCTGGGCTCTCGATCCAGGCTGCGTGTATCCCGAGGCAGGCTACGTGGAGCTCGGTGATGGCACTTGGGCGGACATGCAAACCAATCCGACTCTCAAATTCGCGGACCTGGAGACGACGCGCGCGCGACGCAAGATGATCAACGCGGTGAATGCGCGCGTGGCGAAGTGCCGCGTCGTGGTCTTGACCCTAGGTCTGGTGGAGGCTTGGCGCGACAGCGCTACCGGCCTCTACAACAACATGGCTCCGCTGCCCGCCATGCTCCGCGCGCATCCGGATCGCTTCCGCTTCGAAGTCACCGATTACGACCAAAACCGCGCGGCCCTGGCCGAAATCCACGCGCTGCTCGCCGAGCGCGGCCACGCCGACACCCAGATCGTCGTCACCGTGTCGCCGATTCCGTTGATGGCCACCTACACAGGCCGCGACGTGGTGGTGGCCAACGCCCACTCGAAGGCGCTCCTGCGCGCGCTCGCCGAAGAGTGGTCTTCACGCCACGAAAACGTTCACTATTTCCCTTCTTACGAGATCGCGACCTACTCGGACCCAGCCATGGTCTGGGAGGCGGATTTGCGCCACGTCAAGGGACAGGCGACTCAGTCGATCATCCGCTGCTTTCTCAGCAGCTACCTGGAAGCCTGAGCCGAGCCCTCATTCGGTGTAGCCCAGCGCGGCGAGTTCCGCGCCGAGAGCTGCATCGAGAAAGGGCGCGTCTCGATTCGTCAGCGCGTAGCGCGCGCCATATTCGTTCATCTTTCTTGCCCACGTAACGGCATCCAGCCCGGTCGCCTTGCGCCCTCCGTGTGTGAACACCTCCCAACGATTCGGGCCGGTTCGCTTGGCGTCGATGGCAACTACAATGCACTGCGAGCCAAAATGTTCCGCGGCTTCCTTGACGACTTCTGGCCGGGCCACGGCCGCGGTATTAAACGCCACCTTGTCGGCACCGGCATTCAGCATGCGGCGCACGTCGTCCACCTTGCGGATGCCGCCGCCTACGGTCAGTGGAATAAACACATCATCTGCCATCGCTTCCACAATGTGTACCAAGGTGTCACGATTGTCTGAACTGGCCGTGATGTCGAGAAAAGTTACTTCGTCAGCACCCTGCTCGTCGTAACGGCGTGCAATCTCGACCGGATCGCCGGCATCGCGGATGTCGACAAAGCGCACGCCTTTGACCACGCGGCCGTTGTCGACGTCGAG
>CAZCXL010000426.1:0-2103 GCA_964502625.1 uncultured Planctomycetales bacterium
CAGGACCCGGCCTTGATTGAGCGCCTCTTGAAGGAGGAGCGTGAGTCCCGGATTCGCCGCCGCCGCCCCTACGTCCGTGGCTTCGTCATCACGGCCGTGGGCGCAGCACTGATTGTCTCGCGCCCTCAGTATGGAGATGGCCCGGAGCCCTGGGTGGCCACCGTGCTGCTCTTCGTGGGCATCGCGCTGATCCTCGCCGACTTCATGTCCTACGGGTTTCGGCGTCAGTCGAACTCAGACGATCAGTCCCGCCCCGGCGGTGGCGCAGGAAACATTTCCTGATTTCCCCAACGCGCGCAGTAAGGGCTGCGTAGGCGAGAACGTTGACTGAGTCCACTCGAGGAATTCACCCCGAGCCCGAGCCAACGCACGTTCGAACAGGGTCTGCGATCGTGTGGTCCCCCTGGCTGGGCACGGGGAACGGCGGCACCGGATGCGAATCTGGCGCCGCCGTTTTCTATTGCCGGAGTGGCCCGAGGAGCCGACCATGGCAAAGATGAAGTTCTTCCTCGCGCTCGCAGCTGCAGCTTCACTCATCGGATGCTCTGAGCCTGACGCCGGCTCCCTACTGCAGCATGAGCCCATTGTCGGGCTTCCCTGCGAAGGCTGCGAAGCCGTGTTCGAAGGAATGCCGACCTCGCTCTCGTGGCGAGCGCGCATTGCGCCTGTCGATGAGCCGGGTGAACCTTTGATGCTGAAGGGAACGGTGCGCGATTCGCAGGGACAAGTTGCGGCAGGCGTGGTGGTGTATGCCTACCACACCAATGCACAGGGACTGTATCCAGCCAACGACGCACTCCGCGGTACTGCGTCCGTCCGTCACGGACGACTGCGCGGTTGGACCAAAACGGATGAACAGGGGCGCTACCAATTCGACACGATTCGCCCGGCAAGTTACCCCGGCGCAAATCCACCACCTCAGCACATCCACATGAATCTGCTCGAGCCCAGACGTTGCACCTATTACGTGGACGAGGTCCAGTTCGACGACGACCCGCTCCTGAGCGCGGAGGCGCGCGCACTGACAGCGCGTGGACGCGGCGGAAGCGGACTCGTGCATCCCACACGCGCAGCCGATGGCGTTTGGCAAGCCACCCGTGATCTGGTGCTCGGCTTAGGTGTACCTGGTTACCCGAACACCAGCAACTAGCGTGCGTCGCGGCGGAACCACGCGGCGGGCGTGAATTTCTCCGCGCCACCCGGACGCGCGACGACGTCGGGCGCGACGGCGATGCGCTGCAGGCGGGCCGCGATCTCAGCCCGGCCTTCGGCTTCGATCCAGCGCATCAGGCCTCCGTGGAAGGGGGCGAATCCCATGCCGAACACCGTGGCGAGATCGAGCACTTGCGCGGAGGACACCACACCTTGCTCGAGACAGCGCGCGGCTTCATTCGCCATCGAGAGCAACATGCGATCGCGGAGATCTTGGTCGGACAGCCCGCGCGCGGCGCTTCCCGTTTGGAAGCGCGCGAGATCCGGCGCAAGACTCGGCTTGCCCTTGCCGCGCGGCGGGTGCAAGTAGAAGCCGCGTCCCGTTTTGACGCCGAGCCGCTCCGGAGTGGAAAGCGCCTGCACCGCGGCGCAGGGAGTCATGCGCGCTCCATAGGCTGCGTGCAGCGCAGCGCTCGCGTGAGAGGCGATGTCGAGTCCCACTTCGTCGAGCAGGCGCAGAGGGCCCATCGGCATGCCGAAATCGAGCATGAGCCGATCGATCCGGGCCGGATCCGCTCCATCGGCGAAGAGGCGCACCGCTTCATCGAGGTAGGGGCCGAGCAAGCGGTTGACCAGGAAGCCGGCGACGTCTTGGACGATCACGGGCGTCTTTCCGAGCCGAACTGCGAGCGCCGCGACTGCGGTCACCGTTGCGTCGCTCGTGTGCTCGCCCTTCACCACTTCGACGAGCGGCATTTTCTTCACCGGATTGAAGAAGTGCATGCCCACGACTCGCTCCGGATGCGGCACTGCACGCGCGATCTCGCTCACCGAGAGTGAAGAAGTGTTGGTGGCGAGGATGCACTCCGCCGGCGCCTGGGCCGCGAGTTGTGCGAATACCTTGTGCTTCACGTCCATGCGCTCCGCCACCGCCTCGATCACAATCTGCGT
>CAZCXL010000427.1:0-2098 GCA_964502625.1 uncultured Planctomycetales bacterium
CATCGCGAGCCGGTCGGGCTTCGGGGCGGGATTGGTGCTCATCGCGGTTGGTCGGATTCGCTGCGCAAACGCGCCAGATCGCTCGCCCATGCGGCCGCGAGCGCGGCCGGATCCAAACCGCAGACGGCAAGCTGCTCTTCGCGCGTGCTCATGTGCGGCATGAAAAGGTCACCGACGCCGTGGCGGGAGAGCGCGGGACGACGACGATGATCCGCCATCCATTCGGCCACGGCGGAACCGAATCCGCCCTGCAGGCCATGCTCCTCCACCGTGGCAACCCAACCGAATCGCGCAGAAACTTCTTCGAGCATGCGCGCGTCGAGCGGCTTGCAGAATCGCGCGTCCCAGACCTCGAGATACAACTCGTGTGCCTCGCGCGCGATGCGCGCAGCCTCCAGCGCGGGCTCAACCATTGCGCCGAGGGCGAGCACGCAGCCGTCTCCTCCACGGAGCAAGCGCTCCGCGGTGCCCGGCAGCATTGCGGGCCGGTCTTCCGGCGCACTGCCGATCGCATCGGCGGCGTCGCCACGCGGCCAGCGCAGAGCCCAAGGGCCGTCGCTCGCGGCAATCGCGGCATCGAGCATGCGGCGCAGGTCGGTCCCATCGCGCGGCGAGGCCAGCACGAAGCCGGGAAGCGGCCGCAAATAGGCCAAGTCGTACAGGCCCATGTGGGTCGGCCCGTCCTGACCGACCAAACCACCGCGATCCAAGGCGAAGACCACGGGCGCGCGCTGCAAGGCTACTTCCTGGAAGACCTGGTCGTAGCCGCGCTGGAGAAATGTGGAATAAATCGCGGCGACCGGCTTCAGTCCGCCCGAAGCCATGCCGCCCGCCATCGCCACCGCGTGCTGCTCGGTGATGCCGGTGTCGTGGAAGCGTTCCGGGAAGCGTTCGGCAAAGCGCGACAAACCTGTGCCACTCGGCATGGCGGCAGTAATCGCGTGCACGCGCGGATCGTGCTCGGCGCAGTCCACCAGCGCCGCCTCGAAAATGCTGGTGAAGGCTTTGCGAGTCGGGCGAAGGGCCGTGGCGGTGGCCTCCGCCGGGCTCGGCAACTTGGCCGGGACCCGCGCCTTCACGCCATGCGCGCGCTCGGGATCATCCGCAGCCGGGCCGTAGCCGCGCCCCTTCTCGGTCAGGAAGTGAATCAGCGTGACGGCGTCAATGCGCCGCGCGCGTGTGAGCGCGTCCTGTGCGGCCGCGAGGTCATGGCCGCTCAGTGGGCCGACGTAATTCACTCCCAATTCCTCGAACACGTGCCCGGGAACGAGAATCCGGCGCATCACTTCGCCCATCTCCTCCAGGCGAGTTCCTACCCAGGGCAAGCCGTATGCCACCTCCTGCAGGCGCTCGTAAGTCTTGTGCAGGGTGCGTGAGGAACGAATGCGTGAGAGATAGCGCGCAAGCGCGCCCACGGAGCGCGCGATCGACCACTCGTTGTCGTTGAGCACCACGATCAGGCGCGCCTGCCGATCTGCGGCCTGCGTCAGTCCCTCGAAGGCGACTCCCGCTCCGAAACCCGCGTCGCCGACCAACGCCACGCTCCAGGGATCCCCCTCCGGTCCGCCGCGCCCGCGTGAGGCCTCGGCCAAGCCGTGGGCGTAAGAAATCGCCGTTCCAGCATGACCCGCAGTGAGCAGGTCGTATGGAGACTCGTCTCTGCTGCAGAAGCCGGAAAGTCCGGCCGTGGAGCGCAAGCTGCTGAAGCGCTCGAAGCGACCAGTCAGCATCTTGTGCGGATAGCACTGATGCCCGACGTCGAACACGAGCCGATCGTGCAAGAAGTCGAAGACCGTGTGCATGGCCACGGTCAACTCCACCACGCCCAAATTGCTGCCGAGGTGGCCTCCGCTCGCGAAAACCTTCTCGATCAGCGCCGAACGGATCTCCGCGCAGAGCGCTTCGAGCTCAGGAAGGGTGCGGCCTTGCAGTTCGGCCGGCGAGCACAGGGTGGCGAGGCGCAGGGGCGCTGTCATCGCGCGCGCTCCTCCAGGAAGCGCGGAAGATCGGCGAGTTCATCGTATCGGGCGCGCGGCGCCCGCGTCGCCAAGGCCGTGCGGGCACGCTCGGCCTCAAGGCGCCCCAGCGAACGCGCGCC
>CAZCXL010000428.1:0-2097 GCA_964502625.1 uncultured Planctomycetales bacterium
CACCCACTTCTCCGGCAGAGTGATGTCGTTGTCGAAAATGCGCACCTGAGTGGCGCTCACCACGGCCACCGGAGTCTCTCCTCCTTCGAAGCGGTTGCCCACGATGTTCAGGGCTTCGGCC
This sequence comes from uncultured Planctomycetales bacterium, assembly GCA_964502625.1. GTDB lineage: Bacteria > Planctomycetota > UBA1135 > UBA1135 > UBA1135 > JAQBVK01. The sequence continues at coordinate 122 of CAZCXL010000428.1, forward strand.
TCCCAAGCGGCATCCAGTGGCCGGAAGTACTCCAATCCCGTGCTGCCGCCGGCGTTGATGGCGCGCTCGCCCGCGCGAAGAAAATCGCAGTCGCGGACCAGAATCTGAGCGCTGCCGCCCTTGATCTGCACTCCGCTTGCTTGCGAGAAGCCCTCGCGACCTTCGAACCGGCAGCCGACGATCTCACCCGTGTGGCATCCCACAAGATCGATGGCCGAGCCTCCCCAACCACGAATCACGCAATCCTTCACCACGAAGTCATCCACGCCCGACATCTTGAGCGCGTCGTGATTCCCTTCGGGGCCGGTGTCCTCGATGCGCACCCGCTCCACTCGCATGCCCACGGAAGGCGTGTCGTAGGAACCGCCGTCGTCCACGTTGATGCCGTTGCCGGTATAGCCGCGCACGACGAGATCACTCAGGGAGAGAAAACTGCAGTCCGAGAAGTGCCAGGCTTCGGAACCGCCGCCCTCGAAACAGGGAGGATTCTCAGGATCGGCTCCACGAATGCGCACGGGATGCAGCGCGGTGCCTTGAATTCCCTCCAAAAAGTGCCCGCCGCGATAGTTGCCCTGCTGGATGACGATCTCTGTGCCCGGAGCGCAGTGCGTCAAGGCTGCACGCAGTCCCTCGTCATCGTTCACCCGCAGCGGCGGTGCCGTGCATCCCATCACGGTTGCCACTAGGCCCACGACCAGTCTTTCGGCCCGGCTCATGCTGGGAATATTAGCCCGGCCCCTTCAGGAATCCTTCAGGATTCCGGCTAGGATGAGCGTGGAGACACTCCCATGAAGAACCTGTTGACCCCGTTGACCATGGCACTGGCCGCGCTCGCGTTCGGCTGCCAAAACCTTCACCACGAATACGACAACGACGAGCACGACGGCGACGAGGAGCACGAAATCGCTCTGAGTCAAGTGCCGCAAGTTGTCAAGGCTGCTGCGCTCGCCGCGGTTCCCGGCCTCGTGATCGAGGAAGCTTGCACCGAGACCGAGAACGGCGCGCTCATCTACTGCCTGGAAGGCGAAGCCAATGGCACCGATTACGAATTGGAAGTCACTGCCGACGGTCGCGTCTTGGAAGTCGAATCCGCGGACGATGAAGACGACGAAGAGGACGACGACTAAGTTGCGATCTTCGGTTTTCTGCGACGGAACAATTCTTCGACGTCCCAACCCAAGCTGACCAACGCCGGAACCAAGAAGAGCGTGAACAAGGTGCTCACCACGAGTCCGCCCAGAATCACTGCGGCCAAGCCCTGGTAAAGCTCCGCGCCTGCGCCACTTCCGAGCGCCAGGGGCAGCATGCCGAACACGGTGGTGGTTACCGTCATCAGAATCGGACGCAGACGGGTGCGCGCGGCCTCCGCGAGCGCCCGTCGGCGCTCCATGCCGGCAAGGCGCAGGTTGTTGGCTTGGTGAATCACGAGAATCGCGTTGTTCACCACGATGCCAGCCAGAATCACGAAGCCGAGCATCGCGAGTAGGTCGTAGGAAGCGGCCGGAAACCAGCGGTGCGCCAAACCGATGCCGAGCAGGCCGCCGGTCATGGCCAGCGGCACCGTCACCAAGATCACGATCGGCTGCAGCCAGGAGCGGAACAGGCTCACCAGCAGCAGATAGGTGATGAGAATCGCCAGCCAGAACGAGCCGGTGAGTTCGTCGAGCGTGACGCTGAACTTGTCAGCGGATCCACCGAGCCGCACGTCATAGCCGGCGGGCAGTGTGCGCAGCGTAGGCTCCACGAGGTTGGCGCGCACGTCTTCGAGGACGGATTGCAGGGCCGCGTCTTGCTGCAAGGACACGGTGAGCGTGATGGCGCGCTCACGCTCCAACCGGTTGACGCTCTGCGGTCCGGTGGTGCGCTCGATCTTCGCCAACGAGCCAAGTTGCGTGACCGAACCCGAAGGCGTGACCACCGGCAGACGCGCGAGATCTTCCGGGCTGTTCACCCGCTCTGGCGGCGCCACGGCCATC
>CAZCXL010000429.1:0-2089 GCA_964502625.1 uncultured Planctomycetales bacterium
CGGCATACGAGATTACAAGGTGACTGGAGTTCAGACGTGTGCTCTTCCGATCTGGGAATGACGATGCTGCCGTCGGCTTGCTGATGGTTCTCCAGCAGGCAGATCAGCACCCGCGGCGATGCCACGACGGTGTTGTTCAGTGTGTGGCAGTGCAGCGGCTTGGCTCCGCCCGCGGGGCGGTAGCGCAGATCGAGCCGCCGTGATTGGAAGTCGTGAAAGCGGGAAGCGCTGTGCGTTTCACCCCAGTGTCCTCGGCTCGGCATCCAGGTTTCGATGTCGAACTTTTGCACCTGACCCTGGCCCAAATCCCCGCCACAGACGTTCACGACGCGATACGGCAACTCCAGTAAGTCCATCAGGTCGGAGGCGTGGCCGAGCATGCGCTCGTGCTCTGCGCGCGACCACGCTTCGTCGGCGGGGCCGATGACCACCTGCTCCACTTTCCAGAACTGATGCACGCGGTAGAGGCCCTTGGTGTCTTTGCCGTAGGTTCCCGCTTCACGTCGGTAGCACGGAGAGACTGCCACGCGCCGCACTGGCAGCGCGCTCTCTTCGAAAGTTTCGCCGGCGTGCATTGCGGTGAGCGGCACTTCCGAGGTGCCGATGAGCGCCAGTCCGTCGCGTTCGACGAGATAAGCCTGCTCCTCCCCTCCCGGGAAATAGCCGGTGCCTTCCATGCAGGAATTTTTCACCAAGGTCGGCACCGCGACCTGCGTGAAGCCGCGCGCCGCCATGTGATCGAGCGCGAATTGCAGAACTGCGCGCTCCAAGCGCGCGCCATCGCCGAGCAGCAAGTAATTGCGGCTGCCGGCGAGGTTCACGCCGCGCGGGATGTCGAGGATGCCGTGCTGCTCACCGAGTTCCACGTGATCGAGCGGGGTGAAGGAGAACTGCTTGGGCTCGGCGCTGCGGCGGATTTCGACGTTCTCCGCGTCGCTCGCGCCGTCGGGCACTTCCGGCGCGGGAGGCATGGGCAGGCGTAGCGCCAAGCCGCGCACGGCCTCGCGCAGGGTGCCCTCAAGCGACTCCAGATGCTTGAGATGTGCCTTCTGCTCCTTCTGGCGGCCCAGTTCACCTTCGCGCTCCGCAGGGGTCATGGCGCCGAGCCGCTTGGAGGCCTCGCGCAACTCTGCGCGTAGCGCCTCGGATTCGGTGAGCACGCCTCGGTGTTCGCGATCCCGTTCCAGGAAGTCGTCGACGAGCTGCGGATCGAAGCGCTTACGACGCGCGGCTTCCCGCACGGCATCAGCGTTTTCCCTCACCCAGCGCGGTTCCAGCATCAGAGGCGAACTTCGCCGGAAAGTTTGCCGAACCACGCGTGCTTCTTCAAGCTCAGTTCGATGAGCGGTTTTTCGGCCTTCTTGAGTTCGAAGATCGCCTCCATCGGATAGAACAGGCGTTCCCAGTCGGTGTTGACTTCCTCGAGTGTCGGCGCCGGTAGTTCGGCTGACTTGAAGCCCTTCACGGCGACTTCCACGCCGAACATGGGTTCGCCGAGGCAGCGCACATAGCGCTCGCCTGCACGTCCTTGAACGTGCAGATGGCGTCCGCTCACGGTGAGATTGTTGCCATCAATGCCCGCCGTGGTGACCAAATGAAAAGGCTCGCCGAGTTCAAGCACCGCGACTTCGGTCGGCCCGACGTCCACGGCCATCGGCAGAGTGGCGTGAGGTAGCACCAGCAACTCCGCGCCTTTGCCGTCGGCGAAGCGGGCCTGTTTGAACAGGTAGCGCCCGATGGGCAATTCGTACTCGGGACCCTTCCAGGCCGCGAGATCCACGACCAGTCCCTTGGTGCCGCTGGAATCACTGGCGAGAATCAGGCTGACGAGCGGGATTTTCTTCACGCCCTTGATCGTCAAGCGCAGTTTCCCGAGCGTGGCCTGCACGGGAATGAGGTCCACTTTGGTGGGCGATTCGTAACTGTCCGGCCGCACTTCGTACCACTGCGCCGCGTCATCGCGCAGGAAGCGCGAGAACGGCTGGCTGTGCTTCATCGCGCCGAGCGTGATTGCGTCTGGATTGTAGAACCAGGTCTCGGGCAGCAGGCCGTCGGGGTTCACGGTCACCACCAGCGTGTACGCGCCCGT
>CAZCXL010000430.1:0-2082 GCA_964502625.1 uncultured Planctomycetales bacterium
CCCCGTTCGCTTGTTGAGGCGGAGCCTAGAACTCCACGCCTTCCTTGGGCTTCTCGCTGAACTTCGCGGTGACCTCGGCGGGCACTTCGAGTTTGGTCGTGCCCACGACGCTGAAGCGGTATTCCGCGTGACGCTTGCGCTCGATCTTGCGCTCTTCGATGGAGCCGGTCATCAGAGTGTCGAGGGTGAAAGAATCCAGAACTCCGTCCGCGCTCACGACGAAACGGAAGGACCCCGTGTTCACGAAGGCCGCCGCGCCGCCGCCGCGGTTGCCGCCCCGGCCGAAGCGTCCGCCGCCGGCCATGCTGGCCGCGCCCTCCGGCGTCAGCGATCCGGTGTAAACGCTTTTACCGCCCTCTTCGGTGCGGGCGACCATGGCGATCTTGGTCTCAAAATCCTTCAGCATTTCGTGCGCGGATTGAGCAGTCACCAAGCTCATGCGGCTGCGCATGTCGCGCTGCGCCTGTTCATCTTGAGGCTCTCCACCCGCGGCCCCGCCGCCGGCGCCGCCGCGTCCACCGCGTGCTTCCATACGCTCCCAGGCGCCGGCCGCGTTGCGCCAGACCAGCACGCCATCCTTGCGCCATGCTTCCAGGTTGCCCTGGAGGAAGTGCACCGGCAGATCCCGCTGCACGTGCGCAGTGAACTCGAAGGGCACCGGCGCCGGCGGAGGAGGCGGCGGCGGTCCCACGCCCGCAGCGGCGGAGTCATCCGCGCGACCGCGACCAAAACCGCTCCCCTCTTCCAGCATCAGATGCTTGAAGGTGTAGTTGGGGGCCTCGGCGAGTTTCGCGCACGCGGCGCGGATGGCAGTCGCTTCGGCAGAAAGTTGCGGCTGCGCGGCAGCGGCGGGGGTCGGTTCCTGCCCGAGCGGTAGCAGGAATGGGGCGAGAGCGAGCAAAATCATGGATGTAGGTTAGCGGAACTGAGAAGAAGGAATCGCGCGAAGCGCTGCACAGGAAACCCTGAGCAGGCGGCGAGGTTCCGACCTTGCGGCATTCTCGGCCCTAGGATGCGCGGGTGATGATTGCGTTGATCCTTGGGTGCCTCCCCACAGCCGCGCAGCAGGGGCCGGATTGGCTGCTTCTCCCGGAAGCTCGCTACCCGGCGGCGGTGAGCGAGGAACAAGACGGGAAGGTGTTGGTGCTCGACAATGGCCTTGCTCGGCGCACTTGGTACTTGGGAGCGGAAGGAGTTGCCGCCTGCTTCTCGGTGACGAGGTCGGCCTCGGGCCGCTCGGCGGCGAACGCGCAAGGCGTCACGGAACTGGTGCGCGCAGTCCGGCCGGAAGGAGAACTGGTGTTGAACGGCGAGCGCATTCCGATCGGGGGGCTCGAAGGCCAGCCGGATCACGCGTTCTTGCTGAGGGAGTGGTTGGAGCAGATGCATCCTGCCGCGAACGCTCTGCGTTTCACGGGGTGGGAAGCGGTGCCGCCGATCCAGCGCTTCGCGTGGGGCCGCACCCGGCACACGGCTCCAGACGTGCTCTGGCCGCCGCATGGCGCGGGCTTGCGTCTGGATTTCGCGGGAGCAGGAATCGAAGTGGAAGTGCACTACGAGCTCTACGACGGAATCCCGCTCTTTCAGAAGTGGATCGTTGTGCGCAACGTGAGCGCAACAGCGGTGGAAGTCGATCGCTTGACCACGGAGATTCTGGCGGTCGTCGAGAATGGGAATCACGTCGAAGTGCGCGATCACGACCTCCCGATCCCGGACACCTTACACGTCGAGACGGACTACGCGATGGGCGGATTCAATCCCTTGGAAGCCATGCGCTTCTCGGTGCACTGGGAATCGGATCCGGACTTCCACACTCAAGTCAACTACTTGAAGCGCGAGCCGTGTTTGCTGCGCATCGAGCCGACGCGCGGACCGGACGTGATTCTGCAGCCGGGCGAGGAACTGACTTCAATACGCGCCTTCGAATTGCTGCACGACGGCGGCGATCGTGAGCGTCGTGGGCTGGCGCAGCGCCGAATTTATCGCACGGTCTGCCCGTGGGTCACGGAAAATCCCATGATCTTGCACGTGGTCAGCACGGACGACGCCGTGGTGAAGCGCGCCGTGGATCAGGCGGCGGAA
>CAZCXL010000431.1:0-2079 GCA_964502625.1 uncultured Planctomycetales bacterium
GACGCTGAGCCGACTTTCGGGTTCACCTTCGCGGACGACTCCGGAGCGCGCGCCGGATTCTTCACCGATCTCGGCCATGCCGGTCCGCTGGAGGCGGCGCTCCTTGACGGAATGCAGGCCCTCGTGCTCGAATTCAATCATGATCGCGGCATGTTGCGCTCTGGTCCCTATCCGCCCATCCTGCAAGAGCGCGTAGGCGGAGATCATGGACATCTCGCCAACGAGCAGTCGGAAGAAATCCTCGCTTCCGCAGCGCCGCGAAGCTTGCGCACGCTCGTGCTCGCTCATTTATCCAAGCGCAACAACACGCCGGAACTCGCCTACGCCGCAGCGGAACGTGGCTTGCGACGGCGCGGCCTCAGCGGCGTCGAGATTCTGATCGCTCCGCCGCGCGGGCCGCTGACGGTCCGCTGTTGATCAACCGAAGACGTTGAAACGGACGATGTGCCACAGCGCGGCCACCCCGTCCTTCCAGCCAATCTTTTTGCCGTCTGCGTAATCGCGGCCGTAATACGAAATGGGTACTTCGTAGATGCGCACCCGCTTGCCGTTGAGCCGCTTGCGGGCGATCTTGGCGGTGATCTCCGGCTCAAAGCCGAAGCGATTCGACTTGAGCTCGATTCCTTCAAGGACCTCGCGGCGAAAAACCTTGTAGCAGGTTTCCATGTCGGAAAGGTTCAAGTTGGTGAACATGTTCGAGACCGAAGTCAGGAAATGGTTCGCCATTTGGTGCCAGAAGAGGTGCACGCGGGCCATGCGCGAGCCTCGGAAGCGTGAGCCGTAGACCACGTCGGCAAGACCCTTCTGGATCGGCTCGAGCAACACGCCGTACTCGCCGGGATCGTATTCGAGGTCGGCGTCTTGGACCAACACCACATCACCGGTGGCGTGAGAAAAACCGGTGCGCAAGGCCGCGCCTTTCCCCAGGTTGATGGCGTGGTAGTAGATGCGGAGATCCGGCTCGGCCTCCCAGGTCTTCAGCAACTCACGGGTGCCATCCTGAGAGCAGTCATCGACCAAGATGATCTCCTTTTCAAAAGGAGTGGCCCTGACGCGGTCCAGGAGCTGGAGCAGCGTCTCGCGCTCATTGAAGACCGGAATGACGACGGAGAGTTTCATGCTGCGGCCAACCTGGACTGGATTCTAGGGTCACCCTCGCCGCGTATCATGCTCCGACTTCGACATGCGTACTGCCCGCACCTTCGCCATCCTGCTCACCCCGCTGCTCTTCGGCGCCGCTTGTGGCCAATCGCAGGCTGGCTCGGGCTCCCAGGACGCCAGTGTGTCAGCCCAGTTCGATGAGGCTCGCGCCTTCGCCGATCTGAAGTACCTGGTCGAGGAAATCGGGGCGCGGCGCATCGGCACCACAGGAGCGGAGAAAACCCGCGCTTACGTGCGGAAGCAACTCGAACCCCTCGGTTGGAAGATCGAGGAGAGCCGCTTCGAAGCGATTCCGCCGGAGGGTGCACTGCGCCAAGGTCCGGTGGCGGGCGTGAACGTGCTCGCGCGTCGCGCAGGCACCGTGCCGGGCGAGATTTGGCTGGCCGGTCACTACGACACCCTCGACAAGCCCGGCTTCGTGGGCGCCAATGACGCCGGCTCCTCCACCGCGTTGCTGATTGAACTCGGCCGCCAATTGGCCGGTGAAGGTCCGCGCACGGGAATGAGCCTGGTGCTCGCATTCTTCGACGGCGAGGAAAAATTCCCGCCCGTCCCGTGGCATGATGACACGAATTCCACTTTCGGCAGCCGCCATGAGGCCAAACGTCTCAAGGATTCGTCAACAGCGAGCAACGTACGCGCCTTTCTCCTCTTCGACATGGTGGGAGACAAAGACTTGGGGCTACTCTTCGAGTCGTCCACCGACTCTCGGCTCCGCCGCATTTTGGAAGCCACGGCGCACGGGCTAGACGACAAGCAACTGTTCGTCGGCTCGCAAGAGATCAAGGACGATCACATGCACTTCCGCCGGCTCGGAATCCCCGTCGCGGACCTGATCGACTTCAAGTACGGTCCGAACAATGCCCACTGGCATGAAGTGAGTGATTCGCTGGAGAACGTCTCTGCCGCCAGTCTAGG
>CAZCXL010000432.1:0-322 GCA_964502625.1 uncultured Planctomycetales bacterium
GGCATGGGGTACTTGGGCGCCGACACCCTCGCGATGTTGCGCTCGCGCGCGCGATTCGTGCGCGTGACCCACGCGGGTGTGCTCGAAAGTCATCCGCACGACGTGCGCGTGACCCGCGAAGCGCCCAATTACTGGCAAGGGGGGCAAGCGTGAGTCGGGCCGAGACCGCAACACGCGATGCCAACGAACCGGCTTCCGCGGCCTCGGCTGCAGTCACGCACGAGCGCGTCCTGATCGTCGATTTTGGCGCGCAGTACACGCAATTGATTGCGCGGCGCGTGCGCGAACACCAAGTCTTGTCCGAAGTGGTGCCGCCGAAGCG
>CAZCXL010000432.1:332-2064 GCA_964502625.1 uncultured Planctomycetales bacterium
CGCGCTGGAGGCCGCGCGCAGCGGAAAACTCAAAGGCATCGTGCTCTCGGGTGGGCCGGCAAGTGCCTACGCGGATGGAGCGCCTTCGCTTCCCCCCGAGATTCTCACCTTGGGCGTGCCGGTGCTCGGCATCTGCTACGGCATGCAGTGGATGTGTGAAACCCTCGGCGGCAAGGTGGTGCCGGGCGAATCCCGCGAGTTCGGATTCACTCCGGTCGACGTCGACGAGCACGACGCCTTGTTGACCGGGGTCGCGGAACGCACGGTGGTCTGGATGAGTCACGGCGATCGCGTCGCCGTGCTTCCTCCCGGCTTCCGACGCACCGCGCGCAGCGCTGACTGCCCGGAAGCGGCGATCGGAGACGACGCGCGCAGGTTTTATGGCGTGCAGTTCCACCCCGAAGTGGGGCACACCCAAGAAGGCGCAACGATCCTCCAGAACTTCTTACGGCGCATCTGCGGCTGCCGCGGCGACTGGACCTCCGGGGATCTCGCGGAAGAGTTGATTGCCGGCGTGAGCGCACAACTCGGAAGCACCGGCGAGATGGTGCTCGGACTTTCGGGCGGAGTGGATTCGAGCGTGGTCGGCGCCATCTGTCAGCGCGCGATCGGACGTCGCTGCCACGCGATTTTCGTGGACACCGGCTTACTGCGCGCCGGCGAGCGTGAGTTGGTCGAAGGCGCCTACCGCGACCACTTTGACCTCGATCTCACCGTGGTGGACGCCGGCGCGCGCTTCCTTGCGAAACTGGCCGGCGTCAGCGATCCGGAGCGCAAGCGCAAGATCATCGGCCACGAATTCGTCGAGGTGTTCCGTGAGGAAGCCAAGCGCTTTCCGCGCGCAGAGTTCCTGGGACAGGGAACGCTCTACCCCGACGTGATCGAGAGCGTGTCCGCGCACGGCGGACCGACCGCGGTGATCAAGAGTCATCACAACGTCGGCGGCCTGCCGGACGACTTGGAGTTCGACCTCGTGGAGCCCTTGCGGCTGCTGTTCAAGGATGAGGTGCGGATTCTCGGGCGCCATCTCGGACTGCCCGAGGCCATGGTCGCGCGCCAACCTTTCCCGGGCCCAGGCTTGGCCGTGCGCTGCGTCGGCGAGTGCACTCCCGAGCGCGTCGTGCGACTCCGCGAGGCCGATCGCATCGTGCGTGAAGAGTTTGAAGCCCGTGGTGAGCATGAAGGTGTGTGGCAGTACTTCGCCGTCTTGACCGGCGCGCGCTCGGTCGGCGTGATGGGGGATCAGCGCACCTACGAGGAAGCCTGTGCCATCCGTGCAGTCCAGTCGAACGACGGCATGACCGCAGATTGGGTCTACCCCAGCCGCGCTTGCCTGCAGGCGACCTCGAGCCGCATCATCAACGAAGTGCGCGGCATCAACCGGGTGGTGCTGGACGTGACCAGCAAACCGCCCGGCACCATCGAGTGGGAATAGGCATGCTCGCGCTCCTCGGCTTGCTTCAGGGCGGCTGGCTGGCGATCGCGCCCGCAGAGTGGGAGGGCGAGCTCAAGCCGTTACTTGCCTTGCGCGCCGAGCAAGGCTGGAACGCCAGGTTTCTTGCTCTTGAGGACGTGCTCGCTGCGGAAGAGGGAGCAGATGCGCCCGAGCGCATCAAACACAAACTGTTTCGCGCCTGGAAGGACGAAGGCCTCACACACGTTTTGCTGGTCGGCGACGTGGACGTGATGCCGGTGCGCTTCATGTGTTTGGACCGCGTGACCGCGCCCGCCC
>CAZCXL010000433.1:0-2050 GCA_964502625.1 uncultured Planctomycetales bacterium
TGCGAGCAGCTTGAGGACACGCACGAGCAGCTCGCGCACGAATCAGAGACGCTGGACTCCCTGTGTCCGGGCGAATGCCTGTGCGTGGATCTCCCCGTGAGTCTGCTGATCCAGCACCGGCTCGACGGCGGAGGAGTCGCACCGACCTTTCCCGCGCTCCTGCCCTGCGTCCAGCCGCTTGCTGCGGAGGCGCCGTTCCCCGACCGAGTCGGGGAAACTTTTCACCATTCCAACGCGGATCGAGGCCGGCCCGATTTGCCGGGCGCAGGCGCCTCTCCGTTGATTCTGCGAACCTAAGCAGTGTGAAGGTTGAGCGTCGCTCGCGACGCTCGTGATTCAGCGAGCTGCCCCATGGGCGTTCGTCCGCCGTTCACCTGCGACTCTTGGTTTGCATGATTCGTACTTCCTGCGCTCCTGTCCTCCTGCTTTTACTCGCCGCGACTGCCTGCTCGTCGCCTCCCGTAGCCGAGCCGCCCGCAGATTGGCTGGCCCCGGCCGGATTGGCCGACGGCGCCATCACCCTGCTCTCACAGGGTGAGGCCGTGGACGTTGCTGAGGCACCTACGCCACTCACTGAGCCACAAGCCGTCACCTTGGCCTTGCGTCACAGTCCGGCTCTGCAGTCGGAGCTCGCACGACTCGCGGCCGCCGCGGCAGAGGCAGCACAGACGCGCCGTTGGCCGAACCCGCTCTTGAGCATTGTGCTGCGCTTCCCCGAAGCTGGAGGCAGCCCGCAGTGGGATCTCGGCGTCAGTGCAGCGCTCGGCGCGATTCTGAACCGCAGCGGACGCATGGACGTCGCCGATGCGCGACTTCGCGCCGCCACCGCGGCGGCGCTCGAAGTCGCCTTCAGCGAAGCAGCGCGCGCCCGGGAGGCGTTTGCCGAAGTCTTGCTTCACGATGGCATGGCTGTGATTCGCGCGGAGCAGGCGGCCTTGGCCACGACGGCGGCGCAGCGAACCCGCGCGCATTCGGCAATCGGCGAAGTTGGATTGGCCGAGGCAAGCGCTGCCGAATTCGCCGTCTTGCAAGCGAGCGCGCTGGCGGAGCGAGCCCATGCCGACGCGCACCAGGCACGGATCCAGCTGGCGGCGAGTATGGGCAATCCGCAAGGTGCCGCAATCTGGGAGCTGACTCCAGCCACTCCCTCCAGGATCGAGGCAACGGAGGCCGATTGGATCCGCAGTGCCCTCCTCCATCAGCCCTCTCTGTTGCGGGCGCAAGCGTGGAGCGCTGCCGCTGCCGCTGAGGCTGAACTGGCCGGTTCGCCGGTGCGCAACGGGCTCGAAGCGGGAATCAGCGCGGAGCGTAACGGAGCATGGAGCACTGGCCCAGCGGTCAGCCTTCCGCTGCCGATTTTCGACGACGGCAGCGCAAACCGCGCATCTGCCGCAGCGCGCGCCTCCGCCGCCGCGCACGAACTGGTCCGCGCGCAGCGCGACGTCATCGTGCGCACCCGAACCGCTTGGGCTGAACAAGAACTGGCCACGCAAGCCTTGGCGCGCTTCCAGAGTCAATTGTTGCCTGCACTCCTTGCCCGACGCGCACGCGTTCGCGCTGCCGCCGAGATCGGTGAGCTCTCCCCAACCGCAGTGCTCGCCGCCGAAGTTGAACTTCTCTCTGGGCAGGCGGAGTCCCTGCTCGCCGAACACGCCTTGCGCCTCGCGCAGGCGCGACTGGTCCTGGCCGCTGGCGGCAACCCTCGCACCGAAGCTCTCGCCCAACGATGAATCCTCTCCTCTTTTCCATCTCGGTTGTCACCGTCGGGCTGTGCGCTTCGGCTTGTGGTCCGTCACCTTCTGCTCTTGACGAGCCCGAACCGGCACCGACCGATTCCGAGCAAGGCAATACGGTACGCGTGGATCCCGAGATCGCCGCCCAGCAGGGAATCCGCATCGAGCACGCGGAAATGCGTTTGTTGGCGCCGTCCATCACCGTGCCCGCACGCATCACCTTGAGTCAGGACAGCCTGGCGCGGGTGGCTTCTCCGATCGAAGGCAGAGTGCTCGAGCTGCGCGTTCAAACGGGGGACGATGTCGCAGCCGGAGAT
>CAZCXL010000434.1:0-2023 GCA_964502625.1 uncultured Planctomycetales bacterium
TTCCTGACCATTCCCGCTTCGATGTCCGGACGCACCGGCTACATCGAGGCTGCCTGCGACGGTCCGCAAGGCTGGCGGGATTCGAACGCACTGATGCTCAACATTCAATAAGCACCGCCTCGCCGCTACGGTTAACGCCGCAGCGTGAAAGCCGGGTCCGCGTATTTTGCGCGGACCCGGCTCGTTTCTTCCCGCTCCGCTTGCGTCCACTCGCCCGGCGCGAAGTGGAAGCCGAGTGCGCGACCGAGCGCGGCCGCCAGCGCGTCACGATCGGGCTCGCGGCCAAGCGCAGCGATTCCCGGATTTTCCCGCGGCTTCTCCAGGACCAGCGAGCCGTGGAACAGAATCCAGCCCTCGCGTCGCCGCGCCGCGCTGCCCAGCAGTTTGCGCCCACGGAGCGCGAGATCGAGGGGCGAAGAGTCCTCGAAACACCAGGCGCTGCCGTGGAGATCACTGGCGAGACTACCCACCCCGCGAATCTCCACGCTCGTGCCCACTTGGCGTCCGAGTTCGGTGGCCCACGCGGAGTGGATGGCCCGCATCGCAGCCGCAGGGCCACCGCCGAGCGGGCCGCGTTCCGGCGCGCACAAGGCATAGGTGAGTTCGTGCTCGTGCAGGATCGCCTTGCCGCCGGTCATCCGTCGCACTACCGCGCCGCCGCGGGCTGCGACTGCGTCGAGCGGTAGATCGGCAGCATCTTGGAACCAACCCAGGGATAAGGTCGGGCGCTCCCAGCGGTAGAAACGCAGCGTGGGGGCGACGCGCAGCGCGAGCAGCGCCTCATCGCGGGCCATGTTCTCCGCGCCATCGAGCGCGCCGTCATCTAGGCGGCGCGCCGATCCGGTCGCAGGGTGCTCATCAGCGCTCATGGGCGATTTGCCTGCTGCATGCGGATCAAGTGATCCACACCCGCGAGTCGCGCGCGAGTCCAGACGCGGAGCGCCTCGGAGTTCGGACTGGAAGGCACCGTCCGCAAGCCGCGAGCTTGCGCTCCCTCCCAGGCGAAGGCGCGCAACCCGAAGGTGTTTTCTTGGATCGCACCCTCCGGCGAGAGTGCCAGGCCGGATTCATTCATCACCCGCGCGTCGCGTTCCGGATCCAGGAGGGAACTACCCAGGCAGATCCAGTCGCGGTTCGGCAGAGCAAGGTGCATCAGAGTGGCGACGAGGTCGAGATGCCCGGCAGGCGCGTCGAAGTCGGGGGTGAGCGCGGGCTTCCAGGCTTCGGGCACGCGCAACCACAGCGGCACGCCCCAGCGGTCCAATTGTTCTCCGTCGTGATAACTCGCGTAGTCGAGGGTGTTGTGGTCCCCGGTGACGGCAAGCAAGGTGCGATCGAGTAGGCCATCGGTTTCGAGTCGGTCCATCCAGCGGCCCAACTCACGGCAGGAATATTGGATGCCCTTCAGTCGCCCTGTCGGTGCGCCGGAATCCAACACGCCTGCGAGTTCCGGCGGCGGAGTCAGTGTGGGCAGGCCGAAGCGCTCCAACCACTCGAAGGGAGGATGATTCGTGGCGGTGAGGACCACTAAGAACACAGGTCGCTTGGCGTCGCGCAGAATTTGGTGCAGGTAGGCGAAGAGATTCTCGTCGTAGGTTTTCCAGAAGGCTTGCCCTTCCTCTCCGAGGCCGAGGGCGGCGTGGATTGCAGGCAGGCCCTCCACGCGATCGAAGCCTTGGCGCGGTAAAAACTGATCGAACTTTCGCCAGGTAGTGTTGCCGCCGTAGACGAAAATCGTTTCGTAGCCTGCGGCGTGAAACTGGGCTGCTGGGGCAGTCCGAAAGGAAATCTGCGCCAGCCGGGATTGCGGCAGGTAGGTGGTGTTCGGCCGGTTGGGAAGACCGCTGCCCATCACGCTCACGGTGCCCACGGTGCTGTTGGCCTCGGGCAAGCCTCGGCGCCATGACCAGCCTTCCGGCCAGTGCTCGCCGAAGCGATCCAGCACGGGAAAAGTAGGGGAGTGGTGTGGGACCAAGTGCACGCCCAGGCTTTCCATCAACATGAGCACTACGTGCGGTCGTGG
>CAZCXL010000435.1:0-1997 GCA_964502625.1 uncultured Planctomycetales bacterium
TTCCTTCTGAAGTCTGAGTTGGGCAAGAGCGAAATGGGGCACGACCACTGACCGCAGGACTTTGCCTCCGGAGACCAATAATGGAAGAGATCAAGGCCGTCATCGCGGTCCAAGCGTGCCGCTTGATCTTGCACCTGCAGCGCGGCGACCCGCCGGGTGAGCCTTTTCCGCACGTGCATACCATCTTGGTTTATCCGGGAAGTTTCCGCGGCGTGCGCGAGATGCGCCACGCGGACGGTCGCGTGGAGGTCGACGCGTCTTGGAACCAGGGCGAGGCTTGGCAGGATGGCAAGGTCCTGTTGGCCTGGGACAGCGCCTACCAAGGTGGCCGCCGCGCCGACGACGGCCGCAATTTGGTCATCCACGAGTTCGCGCACCAACTTGACCTCATCGATGGTGAGGCGGACGGCCTACCGCCCGTGGAGGCGCGCGCATCGCGCGAGCGCTGGAAAGGGATCGTCAGCGAGGGATTTGCGCGCCTGCAAAGCGAAGTGCAAGCGGGCCGCACCACCGTGCTCGACGCTTACGGCGCCACCCATCCTGCGGAGTTCTTCGCTGTCGCAAGTGAGCATTTCTTCGAGACCTCGCGGGAACTGCGCTGCGTACACCCCGAACTCCATGCGGCGCTGGTGGGCTTCTACCAATACGATCCACAGCAGACTCCGTGATCTAGAGCGCGGCGCGAACCAGGGCCAGATCGAGCGCGATGCCAACCCAGGCCGCGAGCCAGAAAACGGCTCTGCGCGTTTTATGCCGGAAGCAGAGCATGCCCAGGAAGGCGCCGGGGCCGCCGCCGAAGAGCGCGCCGCCAAGCAGGCGAAACTCCGGCACGCGACGTGCGCGGCGTCGGGCAGCACGTTTGTCCCAGCCGTAGGCTGAAAAGGTGATCAGGCTGGTCGCGGAGATCCAGCCAAGCACGAACGGCAGTGCGTGCGTCACCGACCGAAGAGTCGGCCGACGACGCCCTGCTTCTCGAAATACTGCTGGTGATAGTCCTCGCCCTTCCAGTATTCGGTGAGCGGCGCAACCTGGGTGGCGATCGGCTTGCGCAGGCGGCCACTCGCGTTGATTTCAGCGATCTTGGCGCGCGCGATGCGCTCCTGCTCCGGAGTGGTGAAGAATATTGCCGAACGATACTGCTCGCCTACGTCCGGCCCTTGACGATTGACCTGAGTGGGGTCGTGCTTCGCGAAGAAGATGTCGAGCAAGTCCGCGTAGTCAACGTGTGCGGGATCGAACCAAATCTCTACGGCTTCGGCGTGACCAGTGGCTCCGCCGCAGACTTGACGGTAGTTCGGGTTCGGAACTTGGCCGCCGGTGTAGCCCACGGAGGTCTCAAGCACGCCATCTACAGCACGGTAGACGGCTTCCACGCTCCAAAATCAGCCAGCGGCAAAAACCGCGCGTTCGCGTTGGATGGATGCAGTCATGGAATCAGAACTTGCGGCCACCGCCGCGCCCGAAGTAGTGAGAGAAGAGGTTTCCGAGGTTTGCGAACAAGCAGTCAGCAGCGCGAACCCCAAGACTCCGAACAGGACGACGCGGATGAGCATCCCGCGAATCAGCGCGCCGCCATCTCGGCGACGGCCAGCGCCCGCGCGCTCGCGCCGGAAGTGTCCACTGCCATCATCCGCACACAGCGGCAGCGCTCACAGGGTGCAAAGGCGAAGCGGCCAGAGCGAGAGCGCACACGCGCCTCGCCAGTCAATTCGCAGGACGGCTCATCACCGCAAGAGAGACAACGCAACCGAAGTGCGGGCGACAGAACTCGCATGCGGGTCAAGATACCCGAAAATCCCTAGGATTGCTCGGGAATCGCCAGAATCAGGCTTTGAGGGCTGCTGAGTGCGGGCCGCGCAGATGCACGTCCATCTGCGGGAACGGAATGCCAATGCCGGCCGCATCGAGCGCCAGTTTGCTCGCGCGCACAGTCGCCTCCATGCAAAGGAAGTAGTCCTCGGTCTTGCACCATACGCGCACTTGCCAGTCCACGGAGG
>CAZCXL010000436.1:0-1991 GCA_964502625.1 uncultured Planctomycetales bacterium
ACTACACCAGCGGGCTGCAAGGCCGTGGCTTCCAATTCCAAAACCCGAACGCGAAGGGCACCTGCGGATGCGGGGAGTCCTTCACGGTCTGAACCGCGACATCTGGACGGAAGGCAGGTGATGGGAACGCCCGACGCGGCAGAAAATCCCTTCAACTTGCTCGGCGTGCCGGAGACCTTCGCGCTCGATCCCAGCCTCCTCCGCGATGCGCTGTTGCGCGCTGGCATGCGCTGGCATCCGGATCGCTTCGCACTTGACGCGCCGTCCGATCGTCGTGCGGCGGAAGAGCGCATGGCTCTCATGAACTCCGCCTACGCCACGCTCGCCGACCCGCTCAGCCGAGCGGAGGCGCTGCTGAATTTGCGCGGCTCGCCCTTCGAGCGCGGCACGGACCGCGTCTCCTGCCCGGCCGTGCTCATGGCCATGCTGGAGTTGAAAGAAGAAGTTGCGGAAGCGCTGGCCTCTGGCTCCGCTGCGCGCATCGAGGCGGTCCGCAGTGAACTGAGTGTCCAGTCCACGCGCTGCACCGAGGCGCTCGCGGAAGCTTGCGCAGCCTGGGAGACGGCAGGCGCGCCAGAGGCACACGCCGGCACGGTGCACGCGCGGCTCGCGGAGGCGGCATACGTGCGCCGCACCGCGGAAGACTTGGCACGCAGCGAAGTCGTGGCCTGAGCTCCGGAATGGAACTTCCCGTTCTCCAGTCCAGCGCCGGCCCGATTCTCGGCATCGATCTCGGAACCACCCATTCCTTGGTTGCGGTCTTAGAGAACGGAGTGCCGCGCGTGCTTGCCGGTGAAGACGGAGATCCCTTGCTGCCCTCGGTGGTTTCCTTCCCTGTGGGCGCGCGACCGGTGGTCGGCCGCAGCGCCTTGGAGCGCGCAGCGCTGGATCCCAAGCGCACGGTGCACTCGGCCAAACGCTTGATTGGCCGTTCGCTGGTTGATCTCGGCGAAGAAGTGAACTCGCTGGCCTACCGTGTGGTGGACGCGCCGGATCGCGCCATGGCGCTGGTGGATATTGGTGACCGATTGCTCACTCCCCAGGAAGTGAGCGGGCTGGTGCTTGCGGCATGCCGACGTCGCGCTGCGCAAGCGCTCGGATTGCCTGAAGCGACCTTGAGCCGCGCGGTCATCACCGTGCCGGCTTACTTTGACGATGCGCAACGCCAAGCCACGCGTGACGCGGCGCGGCTTGCCGGATTGGAGGTCGTGCGCATGATCAACGAACCTACCGCCGCCGCCATGGCCTACGGCCTCAACTTGCGCGGCGCGCAACGCGTGGCTGTATTTGACCTGGGCGGCGGCACCTTCGACCTCTCGGTCTTGGACTTGCAGGACGGGGTTTATCGCGTGCTCGCTACGCGCGGCGACACTCGCTTGGGCGGAGACGACTTCGACCGTGTGATCGTGGAGCGCATGGCCGCAGAAATTCAGAAGGCGATCGGACAGGATGTTCTGGCGGATCCCGGCGCGCGCGCTGCCCTGCGCATGATCGCGGAAGGAGTGAAGCGCCAACTCTCCACTGCGGAGTCGGCGGAGTTCGCGTACCACGCTCCGGCGGAGGGAATCGCGTGGAGACGCTCGATCGGAGTCATCGAGTTTCAAAATTGGATTGCTCCGCTCGTGCAGCGCGCGCTGGATCACTGCGCGCGAGCACTTGCTGATGCGGGATTGAGCAAGGAGCAGCTCGACGAGGTGGTGCTGGTAGGCGGCAGCACGCGCGTGCCTCTGGTCCGCGCGGCGGTGCGCGCGTGGTTTGGTCGAGAGCCCCACGACCGACTCGATCCGGATCAAGTGGTCGCGCTGGGTGCTGCGGTGCAGGCCGGTGTGCTGGGAGGAAAGTTGCAAGGCACCTTGCTGCTTGACGTCACGCCGCTTTCGCTCGGCATCGCGACCGCGGAAGGTGGCGTGGCGCAACTCATCTCCCGCAACTCGCCGATCCCCGCAACGGCCACGGACGCTTTCACCACTTTCGTAGACGGCCAGACCGCG
>CAZCXL010000437.1:0-1990 GCA_964502625.1 uncultured Planctomycetales bacterium
GTCGTGGGTTGGAGACGTGACGGATGCGCAGGGGCGAGTCGGAGCAACCCTCCCGGACTCAGGGGGTCAGGGATCCCCGGCAGGGGCGCTGGGCACGAAGGGCTCACCCATCGCGAGCCGACGGCACGCCTCCCAAAGGTTGTTCTGCCGGGAGCGAACCGGTGCATCCAGACATTGAAGCGGAGGAACCGTAGGAAACGGAAGCCGAAGCAGATCCCTCCGCTATCTCCGTTGTCTCCTGCTCAAATCCCCTTGCTGTCTTGCCGGGAGCGAACCGGTGGGTCCAGAAATCGAACAGGAGCAAACGGAGGAAACGGAGGAAACGGAGGCGGAAGCGGATTTCTCCGTTATCTCCGTTGCCTCCTGTTCCAATCCTCGTAACTGTTCGGGTCCCCACCGGCGATCCGGCACCCGGTCGTGCGGTGAGGACGTGACGGATGCGGCGAGGCGGCTCAAGGACCCCCGGCGGGGGCGCTGGGCATGAAGGGCTCACCCATCGCGAGCCGACGGCAAGCCTCCCAAAGGTTGTGGCCCTGTTTGCGGCAGGTCGCAAGATAACCGCGAACGCGGGCAAAGATGTGGGCACCACGCAAGGTACGGAAGCAACCGGAGATTTTCTGCTTCACCTTGTTCATGCGGATCGCCTGCTCGCCCGCGTTGTTGGTGAATGGCACGCAGGGGTCGATCAGGAAAGCCAGGACGCACAAGTCGTAGTCCTCCAAGCGGTCGAGGAGATTGGTCGCCTTGTCTTGCGCCGCGCGCTTACTACCCGCTTTGCGCCGGGGATGGGCGCGTCGGCCTTGGCGGACGATGGCCCGGTAGCGGGCATGCGCGCGGCCGAACTGGGCTTCGTTTAGCCCGGCGGAAGTGTTCGGATCGGCTTTGCAATCCAGCAGGAAGCGGCTCAGCTCGCCGGCCCAGACCTCGTGCTGTTCCTCGCAGAGAAACTTCAATTCTCGCAGGAGATGCTGATTGCAGAGCGCATGAAGCGCTTCGTACTTGTAATAGGGTTTCCAGTGGTCATGGACCAGCCACTGGCGGCAGTGGGGTAGCACTCCCAGGGCATCCATCGCCTCGGTACCGCGGTTGGCATGCACGCCGTAGAAAGTCAATTCGGGGGTGCAGGCGACGTGCAGCCAATGCAGGCGTCCGGCGACGCGCAGGCCGCTCTCGTCCACATGGACCACCGGGGACTGAGTGATGCCACGGATGACGGCGCTCTCCGCCTCGGCGAGGTCGTCGTAGGCATCCCGATTGATCTGGGTCAGGGTGCCCAAGCTCAGAGGCTGGCCGAACAAGTCCAGGCAGGTTTGGCGCAGTCGGTCGAAGGGCAGGAGTTGCTGATGGAAGAGATAAAGAGCTAGCGCACGGAAGTTGGTACCGTATTGCACCGGGGCCGTCACTCCCTGCGGAAAGGCGGCGCTCACCTTTCGGCCCGATACGGGACATTGCTTGATTTCGGCCTGATGCTCGGTCACCGAGAGTTGGAGTGGCGGCAAATCAAACACTTGGCGGCGTTCGTAATCCAGCACGGGCTGCTCGCTCAAGGACACGCCGCCACATTGGCCGCACGGACAACCGGTGAGCAGGTGAATCTCGACGTGGTCGGGCTTCTTGACCCGCTCCAAAGTGTGGCCGGGATGGCCCGGCTGGCCGCCGGGTTTGCGCCCGGAGCGATTGCGCAGACTGCGCGGAGGCGGCTTGGCCAGGCCGTCGCTGGAGGGCGGGCGGCTGCTGTTGGAGCTGTTCTGGGCCAGACGCCCTTCCAACTCGGCGACGCGCGCTTGGAGCTGGAGGATCTGTTCCAGCAAGGGCTGCACCGGCGCCTCCGCCGCGAGGAGCCAATCGACAACCGTCTCGGGGTGAGTCCGCGCCAGCGCCAGGAGTTGTTCGCGCCGAGTCATGTGGTGAGTTCCTCCCGAAAATTCGCCACCAGCGGACGCACCAGCACCGTTTTGCGGGGAACCTCGATGCGGCTGAAGCGGTCCTG
>CAZCXL010000438.1:0-1940 GCA_964502625.1 uncultured Planctomycetales bacterium
CTGCTACGGAACGCCGCGCTTCCACAGTGATTGGATCGAGTCGCGTCTGGTGCCGGATGCGCAGAAACCGAATCGACAGCGGGTGACCCGCTCCGAGGAACCCGAGACGCGCGATGCAGTCACCTATTGGGAGCAGGTCGAATTGTTTCATGGTTTTGCGCTGATCCTTGCCCGCCCCAGAACGGGTCGCAGACATCAGATTCGGGTGCATCTGGCCTCGGTGGATCTTCCGGTGATCGGTGATCCGTACTACCAGGCGCGCAACTTCGGTCCGGGCTTGCTGCCCGCCGGCGCGCCCGTTCCCGAGCGAACTCTCCTGCACGCGGCGCGCTTGGTGTTCGATCACCCGGCCACAGGGGAGCGCGTAATCGCCGAATCGCCCCTTCCGCCGGACATGGCGACGATGCTGGAGGCCTTGCGCGTCGGCGCGCCTGCCGTGGCACCTGAGGCCTGAGTCGGGAGCGAGACTCAGTCCGCTTCTGCGAGATGCGGCTCGTGGGCGAGCACTGCGGTGCGGAAGTGATCCGGCATCGGCGCACTGCGTCGGCGCATCGCGTCCCAGATCACGAGCACGGCCTCCGCCTCGGCCCACACCGCGCCGTCCGGGCCGCATAGCCGGTAGACCTGTGTGAGGGAGCGCGTACCCAAATGGGTCGTGCGCATGTGCAGTTCCGCCGCGGAGCCGCCGCGTCCCGGGGCCAGGAAGCGAATTTGCGTGGCAGCGAGCACGAAGCCGAAACCGGCGGCAGCGTCCAGCAAGCCGAGCTGCTGACACCAAAGCAGGCGCCCTTCCTCCAGCAGGGTGAGATAGCAGGCGTTGTTGAGCACGCCCATGGCGTCTTCGTCGGACCAGCGTGTCCGCAGGGGGAAGCGGAAGGCGAGTTCCGACGTGGGCGGCACCTGCGGGTTCTGCATGGCGCGCGTACCATACGCTGCCGATGGCAGCACGCGTGCTCGGAGTGGACCACGTCGCCGTAGTGGTGGCCGATCTGGACGAAGCCGTTCGCTTCTGGCGCGACGTCCTCGGCCTGCGCGCCGGCGCGCGGGAACGCGTCGAAGATCAAGGAGTGGATGTGCAAATGATGTGGGCCGGCGACACGCGCATCGAACTGGTCCACCCGTTTCGCGCGGATTCACCGGCGGCGCGTCATCTGGAGAAACGCGGACCGGGCCTCCATCACTTGGCGCTGGCAGTGGACGATTGCGCCTTGGCCGTGAGCGAGACCCGCGCAGCCGGAGCCCGGCTCGTGGATGAAAAGCCGCGTGCTGGCGCGCATGCCACGCGGATTGCCTTCGTGCATCCTGCTGCCACGGGCGGCACGCTCGTTGAATTCGTGGAAGGCGGCGGCGGGCCGTGGATCCGCGACGAGGAGCAGGAGCGGAGCGCGGAATGAGCGAAGCACTCGATCGATTGGAGGCGCTGCGCGCCGAGTCCCGCGCCGGTGGCGGCGCCGAGCGCGTGGCTGCGCAGCACGCCAAGGGCAAGTTGACTGCGCGAGAGCGCCTGGATTTGCTGCTGGATCAGGGCTCCTTCGAAGAATCGGACGCCTTCGCGCGCCACCGTTCCACGAATTTTGGACTCGAGAAGCAGCGGCCCCTCGGCGACGGTGTGGTGACGGGCACGGGCGCGATCGGCGGCCGGCCGGTGGCGGTCTTCGCCCAAGATTTCACCGTGTTCGGCGGGAGCCTGTCTGAGGAGCACGCCGCCAAGATCTGCAAGGTGATGGATCTGGCGATGAAGTGCGGCATTCCGGTGATCGGACTCAACGATTCCGGCGGCGCGCGGATCCAGGAAGGCGTGGTTTCGCTCGCGGGATATTCTTCCCTGTTTCTGCGCAACACCCTGGCGAGCGGCGTCATCCCGCAGATCAGCGCGATCATGGGGCCGTGCGCCGGCGGCGCGGTGTATTCGCCGGCGCTCACCGACTTCATCTGGATGG
>CAZCXL010000439.1:0-1913 GCA_964502625.1 uncultured Planctomycetales bacterium
AAAGCGGAAAACCTAAAAAGGTTAGCCCGAAAAAGATTGCGTCAGAGCCTGCACGCGTTTTACCGGCAACTCTGCCCTCTTCTCCCCCCTTGCCTGTCGAGCCTTTGCAACCTCCGCGCGGGATGCGCGACATTTTACCCCAAGACGAGGCTTTTTGGGACGCGATTGAGGAAAAGGCCAAGGAATTCCTTCCCTAGGGTCGGTCTCAAGGGAACGCTCCCGTCAGCCGAAAAGGGACTGAGTCCCGGCTTGGCCGGAGCACCGATGTTGCGCAAGCGTCAATCCGGCTTCACCCTGCTCGAGCTCGCGATCGTGGCCTTGGTCCTGATCCTGCTCGCGGGGATCTTGATCCCTCAGTTTCAAGGCGCTCTCGCTGACGCCCAAACCTCCGGCACACGCCAAATGCTCGAGCGCGTGCGCACCGCGGTGGAGTTCTACTCCTTCCAGCACGATCAGGAACTCCCGGGCCAGGCGGGTGGCCTGTGGTCCTCGCAGGCGCTGCTCGACCAACTGACGATGGCCACGGACATCTCCGGCGCCACGGCAACGCCCGGCACCCCAGGATTTCCCTTCGGTCCCTATCTCACCGAGTCCCTGGGCAATAACCCCTTCAATGACCTCAACGCCGTGCTGGTGATTGGTCCAGGAGGCTCGATGAACGAGCCCGACAACGCGACCGGTTGGGTCTATTTTGCGGAGACGGGCGCCTTCCGCGCCAACGCCATCGGCTCCTGTTCGAGCGGCTCAGCGGTCTGGGACCTCTAGAAGCCGTTTGCGGCGCTGTGGGCCCGGGACTCAAGGAAAGACGTCCTGAGACCCGATAAGGACGAGGCCGCATTGGCTGCACCTTGGCTTCCCTTTTCACGCTTCGCTCGCCCATCGCCGTCCACTTCGGCGCCTTGGACTGCCGCATCCTCCAACTCACGGAAGGGCGGCGCAGCCTGTCGGTCGCTGCGCACGAAGTCGTGGAATGCATGGGCCGCACGCGTCAAACCGCGGCGGCGGAAGCACTGGCTCCGCGCCTCAAGTCACTCGGATTCCACGGCGCGGATTGCGCCATCGGCATGTCGAGCCAGGAAGTTTCCATGACTCTGATCCCGATCGACGCGCAAAGCCGCGTACGCCGCGCTGCGATCTTGCAAGAGACTGCAGCACGCGCGGTGCAGGATCAAGAAGGCGTGGAGTACCGCTGCCTCGCCGTGCACGAAGAGGAAGAAGCGACCGGCGAGTCCGGACGCGAGGAATACCTCGTCTTCACGATCGGTTCCTCGGACAAGCGGCGCTCAATGACCGCAGTAGAGGCGCTCAAGTGGCGCCCCGTCAGCATGGAGGCCAGCCCGTTCCCCTTGGTGCGCGCACTCTCTCCTACCAGCGGTACCGTGAGCGAGTGTTGGGGAGTCCTGCATCTCGGCTTCAGCCATTCCTTCTTCGCAATCGTCAAGGGCACGGAAATCCGCTTCCTGAAACAGATGCACCTCACGGGTGAGCGCTTGCTGGCAACCTTGCACCAAGCCCTGCGCGACGATGCTGCGTCCAGTCAGGATGCCGCGCGGTTGGCGCGCATGTTGAACTCGTCGCAAGCCGAAGGCAGTGAGTCCCAAGTCGGTCCTTCAGTCTTGCCGGACGTGCAACGCCGCGCCGTCGGTCGCGCTGACGCGGTCTTGAAGGCGTTAAAACTTGAAACCGAAGCCTTCGCCGGCGAAGCCCGCGCCTGCATGCGCCACTTCGCCAACCGCCAATCAGGTGTCCGTCTGGAGCTCCTCCAGCTCTCCGGATTTGGCGCCGCGCTGCCGGAACTCGAAGGAGTGATCAGCAACGCCCTGGCCGTGGACGCGCGCGTCGCACGGCCCTTCACCGCTCGCGGCATCCGCGCCCCTGAGGCGATCATGGCCGAAGAGCATTTGTGGACGATT
>CAZCXL010000440.1:0-1909 GCA_964502625.1 uncultured Planctomycetales bacterium
CGTGACTTCGTTCAGCACCGCCTTCAGCCGCTCCTCGAACTCACCGCGGTACTTGGCGCCGGCCAGCAACGCGCCCATGTCGAGCGCGAGCAATCGCTTCTTCTGCAAACCTTGCGGGACATCGCCCGCCACGATGCGCAACGCCAGTCCTTCGACGACGGCGGTCTTGCCCACACCCGGCTCGCCCACGAGCACCGGATTGTTCTTGGTGCGCCGCGAGAGGATCTGCATCACGCGGCGAATTTCCTCATCACGCCCGATCACCGGGTCGAGTTTGCCTTCGCGCGCGCGCGCCGTGAGGTCGGTCGCGAATTTGCGCAGAGCGTCGTCCTTGGACTCGGGCTCATCGTCGGTGACGCGGCGGCTGCCGCGCACCGCGCGCAGCGCTTCGCGCAAGGCCTCCGGAGTCGCACCGCTCGCGCGCAGGCTCTTGCCAGGATCCGCGGCATCTGCGCAGATTCCGAAGAGCAGGTGCTCCGTGGACAAGAACTCGTCGCCCTCGGCTTTTCGCAGAGTGTCAGCAGCCTCGAAGAGTCGAATCAGGGCAGGGCTCGGCCGACGTTCGCCCCCCTGCACGCGCGGCAGGCGGCTCAGCGCCTCCTCTGCGTGACGCTGGGCCAAAGCCGGTGCGACACCGGACTTCGTAAGCAAGGCAGGAACAAGCCCTTCGGCTTGTGAAAGCAGGGCAAGCAGGAGGTGTGCGGGCTCGACCTCACGATGCTGGCCGTCCTGAGCCGCCTTTTCAGCGGCCATCCACGCCTCGCGAGTCATGCGGGTCCAGGTGTCCGGTTGGAGAGTCATGGGGGAGACTTCGCAAGCGCCGTGCCGCGCGGGAATTTGGCAAGTCCTGCCATAACGGCAGTCCTTCGCTTCGGCGGAGTTCTCCTCTCTTTCAGAGACTGGGGCCGTATCCCCTACATCTGCCGATAGAATGTCGCGCCGATTTCGATGTCCAACCTCATGAAAGCCCTGCTCACCCTCCCGGCCAGCCTGCTACTGGCGCTTCCTGCTCTCGCGCAAGACCCTGTTCAGGCCGCTGATGCCCCGAAGGTCGATCCGATCATCCAAAAATTGATCGCGAACCTTCCCAAGCTCGCGGAAATGAAGTGGGAAGCGGCGCAGACTCTCTCGCTCGATGGCGGCGATGGCGCAGTCAACGGCACGATCACCATGAGTTTCCAAGACAAGACGCACTTCAAGTGCTCCTTGGATTTCGTCGCAGCCCAAAAGCTGGAAGACGGCTCTGCGGGTGAGTCCCAGAACATCAAGGCGACCCTGGTCGCCGATGGTTCCTTCCTGTGGGTGAATGCCCCGATGCTCGCGCAGACTGGCATGCTGCCTGAGACCGTCAAGGTGGAACTCGCCGTGTTCGAGGAACTGGCCAAGATGGTGCCGCAAATGATGGCTGGCCGCGGAGGCGACGCCGCCCCCAAAGACATCCACGGCATGTTGGCGGACGCCACCAAAGGCATGTCCTTCAAAGAGGAAGGCTCTACGGACGCTCTCAAGCGCTTCATCTTCAGTGGCGGCGGCTGGAACGGCGCCTGCAAGATGGATTCGGCCACCTGGTTCCCGATGGGAGTGGACATCTCCAATGAAGAAGGCATGAAGGCGGTGATCAACACCACTTCCTTTGCCAAGAAGGAAACCTTCCCGGAAGGCTCCTTCGTCCTCTCCGGTGTGGATCTCAACACGGTGATGGATCTCTC
This sequence comes from uncultured Planctomycetales bacterium, assembly GCA_964502625.1. GTDB lineage: Bacteria > Planctomycetota > UBA1135 > UBA1135 > UBA1135 > JAQBVK01. Next base: position 1,710 of record CAZCXL010000440.1, read on the forward strand.
GGGAATGATTCGCATGCAACTCGGCGCCCTCAATGGCGGCGGCGGCGAAGAAGACCGCGAGTTCTAAGCGCCCGCGGCGGTAGGGCCCCTGTGGCCTCCGCCGCTTGGAGCGGGCGTACTTGCAGGACCCCCCCACTTTCACAAAAGACAGAAGATAGGAAGAGCGTCGTGTTTGGAAAGAGTGTAGATATCGGTGGGGG
>CAZCXL010000441.1:0-1903 GCA_964502625.1 uncultured Planctomycetales bacterium
ACGCCATTGCATGGCCGAACCGCGGCGCTGGGCTCGTCGCGGGCGTGCGCAGCGTCCAGTTGATCCCGTCCCACTCAGAGATCAGGCCGCGCAGCGCGGCCCGAACCCAACCGCTGGCGCGCGGTGACCGCACACGTTCCCGTACAAGAATCCGGCGCCACCTTCGCGTACGAACGAGCTTGCAAAAACCAAGTCCAACGCGGAGGCAGCGCCGTGCAGAAGTTTCTATCGCGATTCGGGTCGCTCGTCAGCGGGGTTCTCAGCGGTTTCGACCGCCTGATCTTTCGCGGCTTCCTACGCCGCCTCAGCTACCCAGAAGGCCTCGAGGGCTTTCTCGCGTACCGCAACATCTGCCGCAAGGACTTCGGTGAACACGTCGAGCGATGGACCGAGCTGACGAAGGAGTTGTCGCTCGAGCAGGCCATCGAGCAGGGAGTCCACTTCGAGCACCTCACATCCAGCTCGATCGACAAGGGTGCCATCGCGCAACGCATCCTGCAGGAGAAGGACAACGCCATTGGGCCCGTGTGCGTGCTCACCGCGACCGAGCCGTGCACCATCTGGAACGCGCATCGCTCGCGAGAGCTCAAGCGCATCGTGTTCGACCGACGCCAGGGCAGGTGCCAGCACATCTACCACTACATCAACCACGAAGAACTCGGTCTGATCCATGTCCGGTTGCAGACCTGGATGCCGTACGAGATCCAGGTCTACGCCAACGGCCGCGAGTGGCTCGCACGGCAGATGCAGCGTGCAGGGATGCGCTTCACCAAAGACGACAACTGCTTCCCGTGGATCGAAGACGTCGAAGCCGCGCAGAAGCTGATGAACGGTCTGCTCACGATGCGTTGGCAGCAGTTGCTCGATGGCTTGGCGCAGCAGATCAACCCCGCGCTGGAGCAGATCCTCGACGGCTTCAAGGTCCCGTACTACTGGGTCGGCCACCAGACCGAGTGGGCGACCGACGTGATGTTCAAGGATCCGAACGAGCTGACTCGCCTGATGCCCTCGCTCGTGCGGCACTGCATGGAACACCTGCACAGCAATGACGTGTTCCAGTTCCTCGGCAAAAAGCTCAACGGCAACTTCGAGGGCGAGGTGCTCACCAAGTACCGTCGGCGTGCCGAGGGCGAGTGCATCAAGTTCATGGTCGGGAACAACTGGCTCAAGCTCTACCAGAAGCTGCTCTGGATCCTCCGCATCGAGACCACCATCAACTTCGCCAAGTTCTTCCCGGTGATGCGCACCGCCGACGGGCAGGGGCCGGCCTCGAAGAAGCTGCGTCCACTGCGCAAGTCGATCTGCGATCTCGGCCTTCGTGCCAACGTCAGCCAGGCTGCCAACAAACGACTTCTCGACAACCTGTCGGTCATCGCCGAGCCGACCAAGATCAAGGACCTCGTCGATCGAATCACTGCACCAACCGAACTCGCTGGTCGCCGGGTCCGCGGCATCAATCCTTGGTCCAAGCCCGATCTCGAACTCCTGTCGACCGTGGCCGACGGCGACCTCCTCCTTCACGGCTTCCGCAACCGTGACATCGTGTCTCGCCTCTACAACGAGCCCGCCAAGGACGACGCCGAACGCAAGCGTCGCAGCGCTCGCGTCTCACGACTCCTTCGACTCCTCCGCGCCCACGGAGTCATCGAGAAGGTCGCCCGAACCCACCGCTACCTCGTCACCAAGGACGGCAACTCGATCCTCGCTGCTGTCCTCGGCGCCCGCGAGCTAGCGCTCTCCGACATCAAGCAAGCCGGGTAGAGAATCCTCGCGCCCCGCGCAGAAGTTCGCGGTTAGGAACCCACGTGTCGCCGACGCCGGCCGAGGTGTTGCGCGCGCCGCCGAAGAGCACGACCCCGCTGGCGGGTCGCGTCGTAGGCCATCGAGTGGCCTTGCAGCAACC
>CAZCXL010000442.1:0-1859 GCA_964502625.1 uncultured Planctomycetales bacterium
CCGCCTTCTCGGGATACATGGGCACCGTCTTCCGCAGCGCCTCACCGATTACTTCGGTGCTGGGGATGACGCCATTGATGTAGTTGATAAGTTCCTCGAATCCGTTGGCGTAACCCTTGCAGCTCACCTGCTCTTTCAGCGTCTCGATTCGGCTGTTGCCTTTGTACACGATGACGCGCATCGCCTTGCGGGCAAGGCTCGCGAAGTCGTCAAGTCGCTTGGCGAACAGGATTGCGCCCAAGTTCATGATGTCCCAGCCGCCCGCGTCGCAGCGACGAATCAGGTCATCATCGGACAGCGCCGCGAGGATTTTCTGCCTTCCTTCAGGCAACGGTGGCCCAGTGAGGTCGAAGTAGCTCGGGTAGTCGAGGAGCTTGAGCAAGTCCTCGTCCGAGACGCGCTCGCGAGCAACCCCACCTTCGAAACGTACCTGGTCGAAAATGCGCCAGAGCGCTCGTTCCTGCTCGGGGAACTCCTTCAGCCTCTTCTTGCAGCTGCCGACACGAATGAACTCGTGCCCCTGGAACTGCACGGGCTGGCGGTAAGCTCTCTCGATCTCGAGCAACACCAGGGGTTTACCATCGACCTCGGATGCGAAAAAACGAAAGTGGATCTTCGGCGTGAGCAACCTCAGGAGCCAACTCTCGAGCTCTTCGTTGCCGACCTTGGTCGCACTCGGGACGAACAACGAGCCCACGATGTTGTGGGTTCCATCTTCGACGCCCCAGACGAGGTACGCAGAGTTCTTGCCCGCAAGCGCTGCTGCGTTGGCGAGGGCCGAGATGTACTCCCCAACCTCTTGCGGCTCGGCCTTGTTGACCTTGAGCTCGACCCACTCCGTCTCGCGAGGCAGCTTGCACAGCTCGCGCACCAGGCCGGCGAGATAGTCTGCGGAGCGACTCGGGCTCACGGTGTCAGCTCCAGCCGGCTGCGGGACGGCGACGTATCCTTGTGGCACTTTCTCATCATCGAATGGCGCCGATTATCGCAGTGGATCTCGCCAATACAAAGCCTGTCTACAGGATCCGTTTCTTGGGCACGAGAAACCCGAATCGAGCCGGCGTCGCCTGGTGGTGGCGATGGGCCTCCTCGCGCACGCCTTCGGTGGCCAGCGCAGGACGAAGCTGGCGGCGACGACGGGCAGGCGGTACGCGAACCATCTTGCGCGTGGCGTCGCGTCTCGGTCCGTCTCGGTCGGGGGTGCACGACAAATTTATGAGATGAGGTCACTCGGACGCCTCCCGGGCGACTGAGCGGCGCTCCCAGAAGTCCTCGTAGCGACCGGAGAGCTGGCAGCAGCGCAGGGCGATGATGGCGTCGGCGCCGGCGACGGTCCAGTGCATGCCGGCGCGCTTGCAGCGGGTCCCGATCCTTTTGCAACCGGCCTCGACGACACCGGTGGAGACGCACAGGCCCTGGGCGCGGAGCTCGGGGGGATCGATTCCGTGCAATCCGTTGGTCGAGACCACGTGCGCACCTGGTGATCAGACCACCATCCAACTGACCTGCTTCTAGTCCAGACTCTTCAACTCGGCGTGAAAACCAAAGAGGGCCGACGGCCGCCACCGCCGGCCCTCTCCGGCAATGGTTACTACAAATACAACCCGAGCGGCACCACCTTCGACTACGCGGTGGCGTACGTCACGGCCCTCGACTACATATATGTGGCCACGGCGAACCTGGCCAGCCCTCTGCAGATTCTGACCAATCGCAACACGCTCATGCGCACGCGCGACGCCCCTGGTATCAGCGTGGGCTGGGCCAACCGTATCGGCATCGCGTTCACCGACTCGGACGACCCATCGCGGTCCGTGGTCTTTAACAGCTCGTTCGACAACGGAGTGACCTGGAGGAGCCTC
>CAZCXL010000443.1:0-1847 GCA_964502625.1 uncultured Planctomycetales bacterium
GTAATAGGCTAGCTCAGCAAGACCATCGTGCGGTGGACCAACGAAGGCGCCACCACCCACACCGCGTCCGTCCACAACAGCGACATACCCAACCCACGGTAATGCATAGCCAACACGCCGATACAGATCGGCAGTGGCAATGCAATTCGCAGTCAATTCTTCCGGGATGATCGGGATGGGCTCAACGGGAACCCCGTTGTCGTCGCATCGGATGAGAGAGAAGCTCATGCGGGCTTAACACTCAATATCAGCGGCAGCGCCCAGCGCAGTCCGCTGCGATCTGTCGTTGGGCGGTGCGCCTGATGCCCTATTCGTCATGCTGGGTGCCCGGTCGGCGTTGCGCCACATGCCAAAGCACACCGGAGGGGTCGGTTACGTAGGCGATCCGTAAGCCCCATGGCTGGACCTTCGGCGGTTTCGGTGCAGGCACGCTGAATCTGGCCGGCAGATCGAGTGACGAAAGGTGTGTCCACCAAGCATCAAGGTCATCCACCATGAGTTGCATCATGAAGTTCTCGGCCCAGTCCTTCTGGAAGTAGTTTTGCAGGACGAAGCCGCTCGCTCCTATTCGGAAGATCGCCACCTCGTCATCCAACACCTTCGTGAAACCCAGTGCTTCATAAAAGCGCTTGGACAATTCGAAGTCCTTTGCCGGCAGGAACGGCCGGACCATTTCGGTGCCGTCGGAGACTGATGCACTCATAGATGCCTCACGAGTGTAACCGCATAGCAGGCGCCGCTCAGCGGTTGCGTCACCGCGCCTTCTTGCCGAACAGTTTCCGCCAGTACTTCTCTGGATTCCGGAACCGCACGCGCGCCGCGTCGAAGGCCTCCGGATCGAAGGCGCCGCCGACCCACTTCAGCAGGCTCGCGTACTCCCTGTGCCGCGGATCGCGGATCGCTTCCAAGAAGTCCGCGTAGGAGTGGGGCCCACCGCAGTCCTCCGGCGGGCAGGCGCGCGCGCCGGCCACGCAACGCGGCAGCCGCTCGTCCGCCTCCGCCGGGCGCCGCTCGCGCAACTCCACCACGTGCGACCAATCGTCGCCGAAATCGTAGAGGTAGCGAAGCGTGCTTCCGGCGCGCGGTAAGTGCGGTGCAATCGGCAACGACCATCCCGGCCGCGTCGGCGGATTGCTGATTTCCTCCTCATCCGGAATGCCGATGCGCATCACGCCCGGCACGCCGTCCCAGCGCACCACGAACTCGTGAAGATGGCAGTCCCGCCAGCCCATTGCGTCCTGGATCGCGCAGTGCAGCGCCCAAAAGGTGAAGGATTCCGGCACCGCGATCTCGCGCCACACCGCGGGCGCGACGTGATCGAGGGTCACGCGCAAGTGCAGGGCGGAGAGAGGAGCGTCGGTCATTCCCGCGGTTCCGAGGCCGTCCGCAATCCCGATGCCGCGCTGCCGTCGGGGAGCGTCAACCGCGCAGAGAACGCAGCCGCGCCGCCTGCGTCCTCGAGGAGAACAAGCAGCAAGTGGCGGCCGGGCGCGAGCCGCGCAGGCACGATCGTGTCCTCGAGGATCGGCGTGCCGATGCGCAGTGCATGACTGACTTCCTCGCCGTCAAGCCAAATGGACCAACCGTCTTCGAAGGCGAACCAGAGCAAGGCATCAACGGATTCGGTGTGGGCGTTCTCGATCCAAGTCGCGAGCGCCCAGAGTGACTGATCGGAGGGCCGGCCGCTGACGACGTCCAAATCATCCCAGCCGTTTGCCTTGAGCTGAATTCGTTCCCACTTCTTGCGGTCGGGACCCGACTTGCCGGATTCGGCCGCCTTGAGGCCGCCTGGCTTGAACGGCGGATTCTTGAGCAGCTCCGTGCCGGTGCGCGCTGACCACGGACCG
>CAZCXL010000444.1:0-1826 GCA_964502625.1 uncultured Planctomycetales bacterium
CTCCTTCCGGCGCTGGCGGAGGGAGTGCCGCACCGCGCGCTCCTGCACACCGGAACCTGGTGGGAAGTGAGCACTCCGGAGCGGATCGCGCAGGCAGCGGAACTCAGGACACCGGAGCCCGCGGATCGCGCAGCAGACGGTTCGGGCCACGGCGTTCGGTGACTCCGCACTGATCGAGCCACTCGAGCAGCGGCATCACGTACTTCCGCGAAGTGTTCCAGCGGTCGCGCAAGGCGGGAATGTCCATTCCTTGGCCTTGCAACTGCGCGACCACCGCGTCGCGGAAACGCTCCACCCACGGCACGGCGATCAACACGCCCTCACCCGGCGCGACCACGCGGCCGGAATCCACCAAGAAGACGCGCGCGGCAACGCCGCGTACCTCCGTGAGTTGGGTGGCGGCGAGCAGGGCTGGCCAATCGGCGGGCGCCAGGGCGCCACCCTCAATCGCCGCGTAAAGCCGCTCCGCGTCCGCACGGACCGCGGCCGGAACTTCGGCGCCGAGAAGTTGCCACTCCGAGCCGCGACGGCGGCGGAGTCCAAGGCCTTCAAGTTGCTCATCCGGCATTTTTTCGAGAACCGCGAATCCTTCCTTACCCAAGCGATCGCGGAAGCGTTGGATGGGAATCAGCAATCGCTCCGGGTTGCGCCCGCGGAAATGCTCCATCACGCCGCGAGTCTCGGCGAAGATGGCCTCCGTGCTGCCCGCGGCGATCCACGCGTCTTTGCCCAAGGCGCGCGCGCGCGCCTGGCGCTCGAGTCCCTCGAGTTCGAGGCGCGCCGCAGCGGGAGTCCAGCCCAAGCTCTGCGCGACTTCTTCAGCGCGCTTCGGCGATCCTCCACTGGCTTCGAGCACGCGCAACGCCAATTCCTCAGGCTGATCGAGCGCGCGCGCCACGCCCAGCCAATGCGTGCGTTCCTCGGCGTCGCGTCTGCGCAGGCGATGCCGTCCGAAGCCCAGAAAACGCGCAACTCCCAAATTGCAGGCCGGCGAAGGCCGGCGCAGCAAGAGCCGCATTCCCGGCACCAACGCCAGGGGTTCCGCGAGCTCGAGGTCGGCGAAGAGTTCTCCCGGCGGCAGGCCGGGGGCATCCTCCGGTGCCGCGAAGAAGGCGCGCGCCTCAACCGCGGCCGTGTGGGCGAGCACCTGCACCGAATCGGCGTGCTCCAAGGCGGGAGCGTCGGGCAGCAGCCGCACGGTGACGCGCGCGATGGTGCCCGCAGCCACGGAGCCCGGAGTCACCAGCACCGCCCCACGAACGCAATCCTCCGGCTGTAGGTCAGGAAGATTCAGAGCAGTCCGCAAACCCGCACCACCCGTGGCGGATTCGCGCCCGTGCACTTGCACGCGGCGCACCCGGCTGCGTTTTCCCGAAGGCAGCAGTTCGACCTCTTCTCCCGCGCGAACGGTGCCAGTCGCGGTGACTCCCGTCGCCACCGTGCCCGAGCCGGGCACGGCGAAGGATCGCTGGAGCGGAAGGAAGAAGGCGTGGCGCGCATCGGCCTCGCGGCGCGCGCGCAGCGCGAGTTCCCGCAACTCAACTTTCAACTCCTCCATTCCTTCACCACTGTGCGCGCTCACGAAGATCCGCGGCGCATCTTCCCAAGGAGTGCCCGCGAGCAGTTCATCCACGTCCGCACGCGCCATCTCACGCATCTCCGGGTTGGCTACGTCAGCCTTGGTGAGCGCCACCAAGCCGTGATCGAGGCCCAGCAGGCGCAGCACTTCGAAGTGCTCGCGCGTCTGCAGCATCACCGCATCGTCACAGGCGACCACCAGCATCGCGGCGCCCATACCAGTGGCGCCGGCCACCATGTTGCGCACC
>CAZCXL010000445.1:0-1818 GCA_964502625.1 uncultured Planctomycetales bacterium
CAGGAACAACGTGCCGCCGTCGGCTTCCTCGAAACGGCCGACGCGGTCGCGCGTCGCGCCTGTGAATGCTCCTTTGACGTGCCCGAAGAGCTCGGACTCAAGCAGGGTGTCGGGAAGAGCGCCGCAGTTCTCGACCACGAAGGGCCGGGACGCGCGCGGTCCGTGTACGTGCAGGGCGCGCGCCACGAGTTCCTTGCCCGTGCCGCTCTCGCCTTGAATCATCACTGGAACTTCGGTGTTCAGAATGCGCTCGATCTCCGCAGCCAAGCGCTGCATGGCCGACGAGGTGCCAATGAGTCCGTGCAGACCCGAGGCCGCCGCGGGTTCGTCGGGTCGGCTGGCTGCGCGCTCTTGCACGCGCCGCCCGAGTTCGCGCTGCAGCGAAGTCAGCCGTCGGTTGGCAGAGACCAGCGCGCGGCGATCTTCGGCCGCGGCCAGATGCAATCCGGCCAAGGCCGCGAGTCCGCCGAGCAGGGCCACGTCTTCCTCGCGGAAAGCGCCGGAGGCCAGACGGTGATCCACGAGCAGCAATCCAAGCACCCTTCCGCCACCGCGCAAAGGCACCGCAAGCAGAGAACGCAAGCCGAGATCGCTGATGCTCTCGACCCCCGCAAACTCGCCGTCGGAGGCCGCGTCTTGCAGCAGCAACGGACGTGAAGCGGCGAGCGCCCGCTGGAGAAGCGTGCGCGAGACTTTGGCCTCCGGTGCGGGAACAGGCTCGTGCGCGAAGTTGCGACCCAGCGCGAGGCTGGTGTGGCCATCCTGAATCAGGAACACGAAGCCGCGTTCTGCACGCGTGAGAGTTACCGCAGTGTCAATCAGCAGCGCGGCCATGCGCTCCACGCGCTCTTCTTGCTCGAGCGCGCGCGCCACAGTGAGCACCAGGTCCAGCATCTCGCGCTCGCGCGTGAGTTGTTGAGTCTGGGTGGATTCCGCAGTGGCGAGCCGGTCGGCCAGAGTGCCGGTGAGGCGCAACATGGTGCTGCCGATCCGCACGGAGGAATAGGCACCGATTGCGCGGCGCTCGATGCGCAGACCGTCCACCCAGGTTCCGTTCGCGGAGGCCAAGTCCACGACGAAGATTTCCTGGCCCAAGCGCTCGATGCGGCAGTGGCTGCGTGAGGCCAGCGGGTCTTCCAAACGCACGTCGCACTCAGCGCCGCGCCCGATGACGGCGCGATCCCCCGCCACCCGGACTACGGTGTGGCTGCCTTCGCGCTCGACGCGAATCTCGAGGGGTTCGGACGCCAGGGTCATCTCCACGGTAGCCTACGCCTCATGGCGGCCTGGTGGGAAGCGGGATTGCCTTTCGCCTGTACGCAGAGCGGAAAATGCTGTCATGCGCGGAACGGTTACGCGCACGTCCATCTGAGCCGGCGCGAGCAACTCCACCTCGCCCGCCACCTCGGCCTGAAGCTCAGTGAGTTTCTGGAGCGCTATACTGAGCAGGACGCGGATGGTCACGTCGGGCTGCGCTTCCCCAGTGGTCAGTGCGTTTTCCTGGAGGGCAAATCTTGCTCCGTCCACGCGGCCAAACCGGTTCAGTGCAGGACCTGGCCGTTCTGGCCGGAGTTGCTGCGCAGCCGCGCCATCTACGACCGGGAAGTCCGCGCATATTGCCCGGGTAGCCGGGCCGGACCGATCGTGAGCGGAGCCTCCATTGCGCGCCAGTTGCGCGAAACCGAGGACGTGGACGAGACCGAGTCCCGCGAGGCGGACGGACGCGACTGAATCAAAGGCACGGCGGCGCCATGGGATACAATGCCCGGCTGCCATGACCGAGAATCAGAACGAATACGTGCTCCAACTGATCAAGGT
>CAZCXL010000446.1:0-1797 GCA_964502625.1 uncultured Planctomycetales bacterium
CCCTTAGGCGAGCCCGGAGACGCTTGTCCTCGTTGCGAGTGCGAGGCAGGACGGTGACGAACTTTCCGCCGTGCGCGGCAATCTCCTTGAGGTTATCCGTGCTGGCCAGCTTGCAGTCCGCCACGTAGATGAAATCCCTGCGGGCCAGAAGCAGCCGCAGCTCCTCGAGATTGCCCCGGTGCACCGTGTCATCGCTGCGATTGCCGCTATGAACCTGGTGGTTGATTGGGACGGCCCCATCCGCCGACACGGTGAGCCCGAAGACCAACTGCTTCAAATCTGGGCGATGATCCTTGTTCATCCCATGGGTGATCCGGGGCTCTCGCACCGAACCCCTGTATTCCCCGCAGAAGGTGACGGTCGTGGTGTGGTGGTGCATCCGGTTCTTGGCGATCTTGAACTGCTGGAGGATCTCAAGAGCCAGACGGAACCATATGCCCCGGCCGCGCTCCGACACGATGGCGTCGAGCATCCGGGCGATCCGGTCGTCATTGAGGCCCAGCTTTTGCTCCGGGGTGAACCCGAATGCCGCAGGCTCAATGGGGTCGGCCCACTCCGCGATGCGGTAGAGCGGCGCCGGCGACTCCAGGATGTTGTGGACCAGGGCGGCCAGGGCCTCCCCATGCTCGATGGCGCGAAGGCGGCCCGTGCCCACGAAGGAACGTACGATCTCTTGGAGCTTGAGCCGGGATAGGAAGTGCGCCACGATGGGATGGGGCCCCAGGAGGTGGGTGAGGTGGGTGGCGGCGCCTTGACTAGTAATAATAAGTACGTTATACTATTACTAGTCCAATGAGGCTGTCAACCCCCAAAACGCTCCGGGCACTGCAAAAGCGGCGCCGGGCCCTTCTCCGGGAAATGCTTCGACCCGATCCCCTGATCGTGGGAACCGTATGCGAGGTGCTGCGTCGCTGTGGAACACCGACCTGCCATTGCGCCAAGACGCCGGGCCACCGGCAGACGCTGCTGCTCTATGGGGAGGGAGGGCGGCGAACCTCCAGGTTCATCCGCAGCCAGGACGTCGCCCAGGTGCGCCGGGCTTGGCAGCGCTATCGGCGCTTCAGGGAAGCCCTACGCGAGCTCCGCACCCTCAACACCAGGGAATTGCAGCTCTTGAGGGTGCAGATCACGTTGCGGCAGGTTCAATTCCCCGTCGGGGGAAATTCCGAGGAACCCTAGCCCGCATAAGCGGAATGTAGGATGGTCCAAAAGCGATGCCGGCATTGCCGCGAGCTATTCGAGGCCAAGCCGCAGGCAGCGAAGGCGCAGAAATACTGCACAAAGAAGGACTGCCAGCAGGTCCGCCAGCGGCGCAAGTACCGGCGGTGGATCGCCAAGCCGGAGAACGCCGCGGCGCACCAAGAGGCGCTGAAGGCCTGGGCCAAGGACTATCCCGATTACTGGCGGTGGTACCGGGCGACGCACCCGGACTACGTTCGCGAAGACAACCGGCGGCGCGCCGAGAGCCTGCGGGCGGCGAGGATGATCCGCAAAGCAACCGACTGGCGGCAGATCGCCGTCGAGCGGCTGGACGCGGTCGAGGCGATAGGGCGGGTCGAATGTTCCGCAAAGCAAACCGACTGGCCCCGACGGATAGAAGGGATCCTCGGGTACCTGCGCTGGACGGTGGAGGGGCCGGTGTTCCGCAAAGCAACCGGCATAGCGCGGGTCGGCGGGACGGCGGGATAATGGGGGCGTGCGGATCGCGGAGGTGAGCCTGGACGCCCTGGATCTGAAATACGAGCGGCTGAGCGTGCGGCGGCCGGCGGCGGAGCGGCGGCTGCTGGCGTCCATGGG
>CAZCXL010000447.1:0-1796 GCA_964502625.1 uncultured Planctomycetales bacterium
GCACGATGTCCAAGTAACTCCGGTAGCGCGCGCCGCCCGCGATGTGGAAGGCCTGCACGGCGTAGTAGTGGCCGTAGTAGAAGAAGTAGTGGCCGCCTTCGGCGTTGCCATAGCGGCGCGTGAACTGCACGAGCTCTTCTTCCAGCCGGTTCAGGCCGCGATCAATGTCTGCATCGGCGTAGAGGCCCGCTCCATGCAGGATCGTGATGCCGGCCGCAGTCAGGGCGAAGGTGGCCCGGCTGTTGAACTGCGGCTGATAGCGGAAAGAGCCGGGGCGATTCCCCATTTGAAAGGACCACTGCGGGTCCTCGGGACGCACCGCGCTGCGCCGCACGTATTCGACGGCGCGCTCCACCGTACTCACCGGCACCTGCACGCCAATGTTGCGCGCGGCGCGCAGCGCCATGACTTGGCAGGCGGCCACCGACATGTCCGCATCCGCGACGTGTGGTTGATAGCGCCAACCCCCGTCCTCATTCTGACTCGCGACGATCAAGTCCACGGCCCGTTGCAGCGCGGGTCGCAGATCTTCGCGTTCGCTCAGGCCGTAGGCTTCGGCGAGGAAGAGCGTCGCGAAGGCATGCGAGTACATGCGGGTTTCGTTCGCCGAGACGTAGCCATCCGGCCGGACTTGACGAATCAACCAATCCAGTGCTCGTTCCACCACTGCGCCGTAGGGGCCGCGACCAGGGACGTGCCCACCGGAGAGAAAAGCCATGCCCGCCAGCGCGGTCACGCCGACGTGCTCCGTGTCGGAGTTCCAGACTTTGTAGCCGTCTTCCAACTTGTAGCCGGAGTCGCCGCGCCACGCGCCGTCTGCGGACTGGTTGGCGGCCAGCCATGCGAGTCCGCGCGCGGCGGATTCCAGACCTTCCTTCGACACCAAGGACTCCGGAAGCGGAGATTGGGGGACGGCAAGCAAAAACAGGGAAAGAATGAGGCTCATGGGTGGTCTCCGAGCAGCACGTATTGGTCGCCGTTGCGCACCAGGACGCCGCCGCTCACGGGCTCGGCCCAGTAGTCAGCGGATCCGGACTCACGATAGTTCATCTCCGTGCGGGCCAGCAGGGTGCCCGCATCGTCCACGGCCAACACCACCAGCCGCGTCGGCGTGGAGGCGGTCGGATTCTGGAGCAGGCACAGCACCCATCCATCCGCGGCGCGGCGGGGTTGCGGCAACTGCGTGCGCAAGGAATCGAAGGGCACGTCGGCCAGAGTGATCTGCCAGCGCGGATCGGGTGCGCCCATGGGCAGCGCGGTCAACACCAACTCACGGGCGGGTCCCGGATGAAAACTGATCACGTCCAGTCCACGTGCTGCGAAAGCCTTGGGAAACTCGTATTCGGCGAGCCGCGCCTCCGGATGAGGCAGCGGGCGGGACCAGGCCTCCTGTCTGCCAGGACCGAGCCAATAGAGCACGCGCGCCTCGCTAGACAAGCTTTCCGCGCGCCGCGGATAAACGATCCAAGCGAGACCCGGGCCGCTACGCACGGTGGCGACGGCGGAGCCTTCGAAGGACCGAATCCAGGGCTCTTGGCCAGGAATGGCGCGCACTGCGTAACCGGCAAGCCCGGGGCGGTTCACGAGATAGGCCACACCTCCATCCATGGCGATCGCAGCGCGCAAATCAGAGGCGTTCATGGCCAACGGAATGCTGAACGCGAGCGGCGGCTCGTTGAAATGGAGATCCAGGCGGAAACAGCGGTCACTGCCTTGCTCAAGCAAGAACATCCAGCGGCCATCGCGTCGCAACTCGATGCGGCGCCCGGAAAAGCCGGGAAGCTCTTGCTCCAGGT
>CAZCXL010000448.1:0-1789 GCA_964502625.1 uncultured Planctomycetales bacterium
GCCGCGATGCGATGGCGGAAAATGTGCGCGTGGCGGTGGCCAAAGCCGCGTCTCTGCGGGCGGCCTAACCGCCCAACAGCTCAGCGGCCTTTGGCGCGTAATACGTCACGATCCCGTCCGCGCCCGCGCGTTTGAACGCGCTCAGTGTTTCAACCATGATGCGGTCCTCGTCGATCCAGCCTTGCGCGCCGGCCGCCTTGATCATCGCGTACTCGCCTGAAACCTGGAACGCGTAGGTCGGCAGCGCGAACGCCTCTTTCACGCGGGTGACGATATCGAGATAAGCGATGCCCGGCTTCACCAGCAGCATGTCCGTGCCTTCGGCCACGTCGAGCGCCACTTCGCGCAATGCTTCATCGCTGTTGCCGAAGTCCATCTGGTAGGTGCGCTTGTCGCCCTTCAACGCCTTCGCAGAACCGATCGCTTCACGATAGGGGCCGTAGAAGGCAGAGGCGTACTTCGCGGCGTAGGACATGATCAGTGCATCTTGGTGGCCGGCCGCGTCCAGCCCCGCGCGAATGGCGCCGACGCGGCCATCCATCATGTCGGACGGCGCAACGATGTCTGCCCCCGCCTTGACCTGGATCAAGGCCTGCTCAACCAGCACGGCTACCGTTTCATCGTTCAGAATGCGCCCGTCGCGCAGTCGAAAGGTGTGGCTCTGCGTAACGAGAGTCACTCGATCTCAAGCTGGACGCGTTGCCGGTCGCGGGCGGCGGCAGTGCGCACCAGGGTGCGGATAGCATTGGCTACTTTGCCGCCCTTGCCAATGATCCGGCCCATGTCTTCTTCGGCGACGTGCAACTGAATGATGATCTCTCCGCCGTCGTCAATCTCCTTCACGTTGACTTGATCGGGATAATCAGCGAGAGAGCGGGCGATGTAGGTGACGAGGTCTTTCATAAGACAGTGAACAGTTGGCAGTGGGCAGTGGGCAGTAGACAGTTGATGCTTGTCTGCCTTCTGCTCACTGCCTTCTGCCTTACTATACTAACCGGCCGCGGCCGCCGCTTCCTTGGCTTTGGCCTTCTTGGATTTGCCCTTCGGGACCGCATCGGCTGATTCGTCGCGGCGGGTCTTCAGGTTCACGGTGCGGGCCGCGGCGGCGGCATTTGCCTCGGCCACCAGCGTTTCCAGGGCTTCACCCTGGCGCAGGCGGGCCAGCCGATCCAGAGTGCCGGTGTTTTTGAAGATGCGGGCCACCGGCTCGGACGGTTGAGCGCCGTTCTTCAGGTGATGCAGGACGCGGGCCTCGTCCACTTTGATGTAAGCGGGGTCGGTGCGCGGGTTGTACTCGCCCACGATCTCAAGGAAGCGGCCATTGCGCGGATGTTCCTGCTCGGCCACTACCAGGCGGTAAATGGGTTGGGCTTTGGCGCCTTCACGGCGCAATCGGATACGAAGCATGTTGTCAGACTCCTCTTGTGGTAAATCGTTGTTAACGGAAATTTCTAAACAAATCCTGCAAGCCCCGGCCCTTGTTCCGGCCGAGTTGTTTCATCATTTTCTGCATGTCGCGGAACTGCTTGACCAGTTGATTGATCTCCGGCACTGTCGTTCCGCTCCCGACGGCCACGCGCCGCTTGCGGCTGGCGTTGAGCACTTGCGGGTTGCGCCGCTCGTGAGGCGTCATCGAGTTGATGATGGCCTCGGTGCGGTTGAGACTGCGATCCAGGTCTTGCTGATCAATTTGACCTGCCATCTTGTTCATGCCGGGAACCATCTCCAGCAGTTGCCCCAGCGGCCCCATCTTTTTGATCTGCTTCATCTGGTCGCGGAAATCTTCCAG
>CAZCXL010000449.1:0-1782 GCA_964502625.1 uncultured Planctomycetales bacterium
CTGCCCTAGACCCGAGAACTCGTCCCATGTCGCAGTCGAACCGCGGAGCCGCTCAGGTCAGCCTGATGTGGGTGATCGCCCTGGCGGTAATCGCCCTGGTGTCTGGCTTTTTTGCCTTTCTCCAGAACAGCGAGGCCACCAAACTCACCGAGCAACTGACCCTAGCCAAAACCTCGCTCACCACTGAGCAGACTACGGTGACCGATCAGCGCTTGGAGAAGCGCGACCTCTCCAACCTGCTTGGATTCAAGAGCACAGGTGAAGAGTTCTCGAACCCGACGGTCGTCACGGCGACCCGGGACGAAATGATTCGCGTGTTCGAGGTCGATCCGGCCAACATCCGCGCGTTCAGCGACGTGGTGAATCCGGTGATCGGACGCTATCAGCAGACCGTGCGCGAGCGCGACTCCGCCTTGGCCGAGTCCGGCCGTCTGCGCAATGAACTCGCCGCTCGCGAAGCAGCAGCTCGTGATGCGGAAACCCAGCACGGCAAGTCTCTGGCGGACGCCCGCCGCGAGAAGGACGAGTTGCAGGCCAGTCTGCAGCGCCAAATCGTGGATTCCGAGCGCGCCCTCTCCGGGCTGCGCGAGGAGTACACCACTCAAGAGCGCAATCTGTCCTCCTTCCGCACTCTCGCCGATCAGCGCGAGCGCGATCTGCGGAACGAAGTGGCTCGTTTCCAACAACGCAACTCCGTGCTCTCCGACCGACTGAATTCGGTCGAGCGTCGTTCGTCTTCTTCGGACGGCTCCGTGTTGTCCGCCGCCAGCGATCTCGGACTGGTTTGGATTGACCGTGGCTTCACCGACCGTGTCACCGCCGGCATGGAGTTCGAGGTGCGCAACGCGCGCACTCAGGCCGTGAAGGGCCGGGTGAAGATCCGCCGCACCGAAGAGAGTCGCTCTGAGGCCGTGGTGCTGAACCAGGCCGACAAGTACGACCCGATTCGCACCGACGACTTGATCTTCAACGCCGTCTACGACCCGAACCGGGTTCCTGTCGCCTCGCTGCTCGGCAACGGCTTCGGTCGCTACGACGCGGACGCCATGCGCGCCCTGCTCCAAGAAGCCGGCATTGAAGTTCGCGAAGGCGTCAGCAGCGAAACCGATTACCTGCTGCTCGGCACGCCCTTCTTCGACGAAGAGACGGGCGACGTCGTGCCCTGGGAAAGCCAAGACGGCTACAAGTCGGCCATGGCCCTCTCGGTCGAGGTGATCCCGCTGCGCGATTGGACGCAGTGGCTCGGCAAGTAAGCGGGTTCATTTCCCGCGCGCGGGCGGCCGGGCTGATCCCGGCCGCCCGTTTTCTTTGGCGCGCAAGAAGATAATCGCAACATGGTCGAGGCCCAGCGGAAACCGAGCGACGATCCGGAGCAGGTCCGGATGAGTTTCTCTGACCATCTCAACGAGTTGCGCAAGCGGTTGATGCGCAGTGCCTTGGTGTTGGGCGTGGTGTTCTGCCTGGGCTGGTTCGTGTTCCCGCACCCGCTCGAGGTGTTTTTCATGCGCCCGCACACGCAGGCGGTCGCGCGTCTCGCGAAGCATGATCCGCCGATTCTCTTCGAGCCGCGCCTCGTGGTGATGTCACCGTTCGAGGAGATCTTCTACATCGTGAAGGTGGCGCTGCTGGTTGCGGTCGTGGTGGCCTTTCCGTATCTGGTGTATCAAATTTGGGCTTTCATCGCCACCGGCCTCTACAAGCACGAGCGCAAGGCCATGATGCGTTTCGTACCCTGGTCCATGCTGTTGGCATTACTGGGCATGGTGTTTGGCTATGTGCTGA
>CAZCXL010000450.1:0-1780 GCA_964502625.1 uncultured Planctomycetales bacterium
CTTCGATGTACGACGGCGCTTCCGCCGCCGCCGAGGCCGCGCTCATGGCCATCAGCGCCACCAAGCGTGCTCAGGTGGTGGTCAGTGCGGGCGTGCACCCGGACGTGCAGGAAACGATTCGCACTTACTTGAAACACATGGATGCCGAAGTGGTCCTCGCGCCGCTCGTCCATGGCGTGACGGCGTGGGACGGCATCGTGAATGCGCAGACTGCCGCAGTTTTCGTGCAGCAGCCGAACTTTTTCGGGAACGTCGAGCGACTGGACCCCGTGGCGGCCGTGGCGAAAGAGCATGGCGCATGGTCGGTGGCGGTGATGGACCCCGTCGCCACCGGACTGCTGCGCTCACCCGGTGCGGCGAACTTCGACGTCGCCGTCGGCGACGGCCAAGGCCTGGGCGTGCCGATGGGCTTCGGCGGACCGCACTTCGGATTCTTCGCCACCCGCATGGCGCACGTGCGCCGCATGCCCGGGCGGCTCGTGGGTATCTCACAGGACAAGCAAGGCCGACGCGCCTTCACGCTCACCTTCCAGACTCGTGAGCAGCACATTCGCCGCGAGAAGGCGACGAGCAACATCTGCACGAACAACGCGTTGATCGCATTGCGCGGCTGCATCCACATGGCGACGCTCGGACCCAAGGGACTGGAAGAGGTCGCTTGCGTCTCACGCCAGCGCATGCTGGAGCTCGCGGAGGCCATGACTCAATCCGGCGTGCCCTTGGCCTTCCCGCAGACGCCGTATTTCCGTGAAGCGGCCTTCCGCCTGGAATCCGACACCGCCGTCACCAAACTGCGCGCGGCCCTGCGGGCTGAGGACATCCATGCGGTGATCGGAGTTTCGCGCTGGTATCCAGAACTGGAGGGCGTCTTCACGCTCGCTTGTACGGAGCGCACGCGCTCGGAAGACATTGCGCGCGTGGCGCGCGTGGCTGCGCGCTTCGCGCGGCAGGAGGTCGCCCGATGAACCTGACCCCGGTCCCCCTCCTCAACGAAGACTCCCGCCCCAGCCGCCGCTGCTTCCGAGCGCGCGGAGCAGATCGCACGCGGGCGGTCGCTGGTTTGCCGGCCGAAGAGTTGCGAGCCACTCCGCCCGCGCTGCCGGAACTAGGCGAACTCGACCTCTTGCGCCACTTCACGCGGCTCTCGCAGAAGAACTTCGGCATCAGCACGAACTTCTATCCGCTGGGCTCTTGCACGATGAAGTACAACCCGGTCGTGCACGAAGCCGTCGCGGCGCGACCGGAGTGGTCGGGTCTACATCCGTGGCAAGACGAAGCCGACGTGCAAGGCGCATTGCGTGTGATGCATGAGCTGGCTGCGGACCTCGCAGAGCTGACCGGGCTTCCTGGAGTCACTCTGCACCCTGCGGCTGGCGCGCACGGCGAGCTGGCAGCTCTGATGGCGCTGCGTGGCTGGCTGGACTCGCGCGGCGAGTTTCATCGGCGCACGATCCTGATTCCGGACAGTGCGCACGGCACCAATCCGGCGTCCTGCACCCTCGCCGGCTTCAAGGTCGTCACCGTGCACAGCGACGAGCGCGGACTCTGCGATCCCAAGGATCTCGCGGCGCACCTCGGCCCGGATACCGCCGGACTGATGATCACCAACCCGAACACGCTCGGCCTGTTCGAGGAGAACATTGCGGAGATCTGCCGGCTCGTGCACGAAGCTGGCGGCAAGGTTTACATGGACGGCGCGAACTTCAACGCCATCGTCGGCGTGGCGCGGCCGGCCGACTTCGGCGTGGACATGATGCACCTGAACCTGCACAAGACCATG
>CAZCXL010000451.1:0-1769 GCA_964502625.1 uncultured Planctomycetales bacterium
AGACGCGATCGAGATCCCCCACCCGGTAGGAGGCCACAAGGTCTCGTGGACGCCGGCGCTCGCCTTCGCAACGCAGGCCGCGCTCGGGCCGGACGTCGCCATGGTGTTGGATGAGTGTCCACCGGATCCACGCGCCCGCGATGCGGTGGCGGCGGCGGTGGCGCGCACTCTGCGCTGGGCGCGCGAGCAGCGGGATTTGCACGAGGCGCGAGGAGGGCTCACCCGCAGCGGACAAGCTCTGTTCGCCATCGTGCAGGGCGGCGTCTTTGAAGACTTGCGCGGTCTGTGCGCGGATTCCCTCGTGGAGATGGAGTTCGACGGTTACGCAATAGGCGGAGTGAGCGTCGGCGAAGGCCATGAGTCCATGATGCTCGGAGTGGATCACTCCGCGGCGCACCTTCCCGTGGACCGCGCGCGCTACTTAATGGGCGTCGGCACGCCGCATGAACTGGTCGAAGCCGTGGCGCGAGGCGTGGACATGTTCGACTGCGTGTATCCGACGCGCGCTGGCCGCTTCGGCGCCGCGCTCACCGCAGAGGGCGTGCTGCACCTACGCAATGCGGCTTTCGCGGCAGACCCCCGCCCGATCGAGCCCGGCTGCGCTTGCGATGCCTGCGTAAGCGGAGTGCCGCGCGGTGCCGTCCGCGCCGGCCTCAAGGACCAAGAGCTGCTGCCGCTCTCCCTGCTTGCGCATCACAACCTGCACTTCATCCAAAGTTTGATGGCGCGGATGCGCGCCGCGATCCGCGGCGGCAACTTTCCGGCCCTGCGCGCGGCGATAGCGCGCGGTTGGAAGGCTGCGGGCCCCGCGAACGCCGAGACGGCAGCACCCGTAGTTCACTGACCGCAAGGACGCGCCCACCAGGAGCGCCGACTTCGGCGCGCCAGGTTCCGCGCGCCACGAGTTCGCGCCCGACGAAGTCTGAAAGCTGCCAGCGGTCTTCGAAATCATGAACGATTGCCGACTGGCCATTACGGGTCAGCGCAAAGGGACGAGTGGTTTGCGCTCCTTGCCGGACCTCAACCCAACCGATCAGCAGCGCCCCGCCTTCGCCGTCGCTGCCCCAGGAGCGTGCGAGCGCCTCTTGCCGAACCGCCCAGCGTGCTGCCGCGCCCGTGTCTCCGGACACGCGCGCGCGGTGTTCTTCGCTTGCCAGCCACGCACCGTACGAACGCCGCAAAGCGTCGAGCGATGCCAGCCCGCGCCGCGCCGATTCGAGGTCCGCTGCCAGAGTGCCGTGCCAGAGCACCGTGGAGAAGGTGGTCTCGAACTCTTCCGCGCGCGGATCGCTCCAACCGTCGAAACTCGCGGTTAATCCCGCACGATAGGCCGCCAGGTCTTGATGCGCGAGCGTCAACCAGCGTGCCGGATCTTTCGCGACCTGCGCTGGCGGGTAGTTATGCGGCTTGGCGGCAGGTGTCGCAACGCTTGCAGCTGCGCCCGCCGCCGTGGCAGGCGCATCCGTGCCGACGGCCGGCGTCGGCTCCTGGCTGGGCGGCACCGGCACCGGTGTCGGCGGCGGATTCGGCGCCGGCGGCTCCTCCCGGCGGGGAGCGCGTGCAGTGGCCGCGCTCTTCCATTCCTCGGCCCATCCCGTCGGCTCGGCGCACAGAATGATGAGAGATTCAAGCGGGACCCACGCGCCCAGGCGTTCCGGTGCGCGCACCTGGAACCATTCGCCCTCGTGGCCGACCCGCACTACGGCTTCTCCTGAAGTAAAGCGTCCGACCGAAGTGGAGGGCGGCTCCGTGCTCGGCAGCGGCCGCGC
>CAZCXL010000452.1:0-1761 GCA_964502625.1 uncultured Planctomycetales bacterium
GCTACTGGTACGACGAGACAGGGCATCCGGCTTGGCCGGGTGCCCTGTTCTCTTTTTGGGGGTGGATGCGGGGCCGGGGTTGGAGGCGGAAAGCTGGGCGTCTATCTTTCGTCGCTGGACGGATTTTGGCTGGGTAGCTCAGCTGGTTAGAGCACGGCACTCATAATGCCGGGGTCGCGGGTTCGAGTCCCGCCCCAGCTATTTGAAGGACGCGCTGATACGTAGCGAGAAACCGCGCGCGAAGTCTGATCCCGCGGGCGCGCTGCACCGCCATTGAAATCAGCGGCTCGCCCCGCACACCGTTCGAAGATGGACTCGGGGGCCACCGGTGGCCTCGGCGATTTGGTGAGTTGCGGGGGCCGTCCGAGACGTCATGTGGCGAACTTTCCGGATAAATGCTATCGCCGCCCGCCCGTGGTAACCATGCTTCGTCGGGCCAGCGCTCATATTGTTGGCCGTTCCAAGTTTGTTTCATCGGCGCTGCCCCTGCTGCTCTCTCGCGAGGACTCTGTCCGCGACCTCGAAGGCTCAGCCAGAAATGCAAAGATCTCCGAGAGAGGCAAGTGCACGATCACAGCCGCGATTCTCTTTCTCAAGCTCACAACACTGTAATGCAGCCCGCTGATTTCGCAGCGATTCGTGCACGCGGATGCGTCCAAGGTGAGGAGAATCTGGGGCGTCCATTCAAGCCGGTCGTCAACTCCTCGCGTCAGCGGCGGAAAAAGCATCGCATACAGTTCGCCGCTTTCAAGGCGGTCATCACCGGACCCTGCGAAGAGTGAGCGCAGGAAGCTGGGCTGTCCAACAATCGGCGTGGAATTGGCAATTCCAATCTGGGCCGCGAGTGATTCCAGACGAGGGCGAAGATATGCTCTCACGCGCTCGTGGGCCGCTGGACTCAACGCGAGTGCTACGTCGGTTGGACCCTCGAAGAGAGGATAGGAAAGCATCACTCCTCCGCGAGATAGGCGTCCATGGCGTGGCTAACACTCACAGCCAGGAACTCGACTCCAGTGTCAACTAGCGCAGCCGGAAGCCGGTCGTCACCAAAGGATTCCGGCACGTCCTTGTCATCGTGAAGAAAGAGGAGCTCCGTGCTCCCGTCTGGCGAATAGTGAGGAAAAAGGAGTTGATTTCGGATCTTGCTAGAATTCGCTTCGATCTCTGTCAGATAGTCGCCAAGAGCGGCCTCGTAGAGCAGCTGCTTCTGTACACCAGCCCGAACATGGCTCGCCGGCAAGGCTGCGATCAGCTCCAATGGACTGATGTACTTGAAGTCGACGATGTACCACGTGTCCGGTTGAAGGGACATCCTGTCTTCCATCAATTCGTCGAACGCTCGTTCGAAGATCTTCACGGGAATGGCGCGAAACTCGATGCCTGATCCCCCGACGGCGTGCGGAGGAAACGGCGTCTTCTTCATCTTCTTCTTTAGGTGATCAATTGAAGCGCCTTCCACGTCGCCAGGACCCGGGCGAATGACCACCTTTGCGTAGTAGCCCTTTGCTCCTTCGGTCCGAGCAACCCGAAATCGGAGTTCGAACCGCGCACGCCTGCGCACTTCCTGCGACGCTGTGTCCACTCGAGCCACGGCGTCAGGAAACATCAGTCGTGCGTCACGGTCGTACTGGAGGAAGAATGGATACCCTTCACCGAACCCGTGAGGCAGCTTCGGCTTGCCGGACCTACGCCCACGATCGCTGTAGATGATTTGGCCCGCGCCGGCGGCGGCGTATTCTTTTGCAAGGAGGGCATGCCCCA
>CAZCXL010000453.1:0-1759 GCA_964502625.1 uncultured Planctomycetales bacterium
ATCTGGCCAACATCGAGGGGCTCACGGAGTTGCCGCGCCTGCTCGCGCTCGTCGCCGCGCGGCCGATGGCGCTGCTCAACTACGCCGAGCTGGTCCGCAGTGCCGGGCTCGCGCAATCCACGCTCAAGCGCTACTTCGCGCTCCTGGAGGCCGTGTTCCTCGTGCGCACGCTGCGGCCCTGGCACGCCAACATCGGCAAGCGGATGGTGAAGACGCCGAAAGTCATGCTGTGCGACAGCGGGCTCGCAGCGCACCTGATGGGGATTGATGACGCCCGCCTCGCGCAGGACCGCATGCTCCTCGGCGGGCTGCTGGAGAGCTTTGTCGCGATGGAGATCACCAAGCAGATCGGCTGGAGCACGGCGGCGCCGGCGCTCCATCACTTCCGCACCCATGAGGGCGACGAGGTCGATCTGGTGCTTGAGCGCCGTTCGGGCGCGCTCGTCGGTATCGAGGTGAAGAGCGCGGCGACGGTGACCGGCACGGACTTCAAGGGTTTGCGCGCGCTCGCCCAGGCGGCCGGCCGCCGCTTTCACCGGGGCGTCGTGCTTTATACGGGCACCGAGGTGGTGCCGTTCGGCCCGCGGCTGCACGCGGTGCCGATCGAGGCCCTGTGGCGCTGGGGCGCGCGGCGTTCCCGGAGGCGGTCATGACGCTCTCTTCGCGGAGACGCTCCGATATGCCGATCGGCGTCGTCAAGATCTGCCGCTACCCGGTGAAGGGGCTGAGTGCGGAGGTCCTGGAGCGGGCCGCGCTTTCCCCCGGCAAGTGTCTGCCGCACGACCGCCGTTTTGCCCTCGCCCATGCGGCGACGCGCTTCGATCCCGCGCGCCCCGGGTGGCTGCCGAAGACCAGCTTCCTCATGCTGATGCGGGACGAGAAGCTGGCGCAGTTGCGGACGCGTTTCGAGGAGCACAGCGGCGATCTCACGATCGAACGTGAGGGCCGGATGCTGCTGCGCGCGCAACTGACCTATCCCGCAGGTCGTGACCGGATCGATGAATTCTTCGCCGGTTTTCTGCAGGACAGCGTGCGCGGCGCGCCGAGGGTGGTGGAGGCGCCGGGCCATACTTTCTCGGATGCAAGCCGGAAGCCCAACTCGACGACCTACCAATACGTCTCGATCGTCAATCTGGCGAGCATCGCGGCGCTCGAGCGGCAAGTGCGCGTCCCGGTCGATCCGATCCGCTTTCGCGCGAATCTGTATATAGAGGGAATTCCCGCCTGGAGCGAATTCGACTGGGTGGATTCAGAAATCACGGTGGGCCGCGCGCGGCTGCGCGTCGTGTCACCCATCGTCCGCTGCGCCGCCACCGCCGTCAATCCGACAACCGCCGAGCGCGACTTGAACGTTCCCGCGATCCTGCGGAAGACGTTTGGCCATGCCCACATGGGCGTGTACGCGGAAGTCGTCGAAGGAGGAGAAATCGTATTGGGGGACTGCGTCGTGCCCTAGGCTTTGGCGCTCCGCGGCCCGAGGAAATACCACAGGATCAGACCCAGCAGCGGCAGCAGCGCCACCGCGATGATCCAGATCAATTTCTTCTCGTTGGATGCGGAGCTTTGAAAGATATTGATGATCGCCCAGACATCACCAACGAGTATCAGCAGGCCCCAGAGGCCGTGGTATCCGACGTTCATCATTTCCGGTTCCTTCCGTCAGTAAATTGGATGCGCACCCCAGTTGCAAGTGTACGCGCGGGCGTTCGCTCGATCGTACGCTGGGCGCCACCCCCTCGGCCTCGGGCCGGCGGCCTCG
>CAZCXL010000454.1:0-1757 GCA_964502625.1 uncultured Planctomycetales bacterium
AGGGATGCAGAGTAGTGAAAGGATAAGCGCCGACCCGGGGGCGCGCCGAAGTGAGTCGACGCAGGAGAGTCGACTTACCCGCGTTCGGAAGGCCCACGATGCCCACGTCGGCGAGCAGTTTGAGCTCCAGCCGGAGCACGCGGCGTTCACCGTCTCCGCCGTCGTGAGCAGTGCTCGGCGCCTGATTGGTGCTGGTCGCGAAGCGTGCGTTGCCGCGTCCGCCGCGACCGCCACGCGCGACCACGATGGTTTGGCCGGGGATCGCGAGGTCGGCGAGAAAGTTTCCGCGTTCGGCGTCGAACACTTGAGTGCCGACCGGCACGCGCAAATGGCAATCTTCGCCGGAGCGCCCGAAACAGTTCTTGGACCCGCCCGGCTGCCCGGATTTTGCTTCGGCGTGCACCATGCGCGCGAGCCGGTAAAGCGAGTTCTCGTGCGGATCCGCCTCCAGAGTGACGCTTCCGCCATCACCGCCGTCGCCACCATCGGGTCCGCCGTGCGAGATGAATTTCTCGCGTAAGAAGGAAACGCAGCCGTTCCCCCCATTTCCGGCGATCACCACGAAACGGGTTTCGTCACGGAATACGGGCTCGTTGCGATCCATGACGCCTTCCGACCGCACTCAGCCCAAGGGATGGGCTGCAGGTCGGCGTTTGCTTAGCCCTCGACGGGCAGGACTGCGACGCGCCGGCGGGTTTGGAACTCCACCTTGCCGTCTGCGAGCGCGAACAGGGTGTAGTCCGATCCGACGCCGACGTTGCGCCCCGGATGAAACCGCGTGCCGCATTGACGCACGAGAATCTCTCCGGCCCGGACGGTTTGACCGCCGTAGCGCTTGATGCCCCGCATCTGCGGGTTGGAATCGCGGCCGTTCTTCGACGAGCCGCCGCCCTTCTTGTGAGCCATGGTGCTAAACCGGGTTAACCCCGGATCTCCTTGACGCGGATGCGCGTGTAAGCCTGCCGGTGACCGCTCTGATTCCGGCTCGCCTTGCGGCGGCGGTAGAAGGAGACGCGGATCTTTTCGCCCTTCTCGTGGCGCAGCACTTCGGCGACGACGCTGGCGCCGCTGACGAGCGGAGTGCCCACGCTGACGCTGCCATCGTCGCGTTTGAGCATCTGGACTTCGTCCAGGATCACCTCCGAGCCGGGCTTGGCGTCCAGGAGATCCACCCAGGCCAGTTGGCCGGGCTCAAGGTTCAGGCTGCGGGAGCGGTCGCGGACGACGGCGTACATGGGGCTTTCCCTCCGAGAAGGGCCGGACAGTCTAGCGGTCGCCGCGAACTCAGGCAAGCAACTCGGCCTGGACGACCGGATCCGCGGCGGAAACCTGCAGATCCTCAACCAATTCGACCGGACGTCCCAGACCACGGACGGCCTCCGCGAGACCCCCGCGCAGCACCGCGCAGGTTCCCGGCTGTGCGCGTACCCGGAAGGAACGGGCGCCGGGCTCGGCACGCATCCGGCGAATGGCCCGGAGCCCGCCGGCGTGGTGGTGCGCTGTGTGCCCACTCCCACCACAGCCCCGACAGAGAGTTTCGCTGGCGCGCGGCAAACCGCCGCCAGAGCGTCTCCGGGTCAAGGCCATGAGACCAAAAGAACCGAGATGCCCGACCTTCAGTCGCGCGCGATCCAAGCGCAGCGCATTGCGCAGAGTGGATTCGACGCGGCGGCGATTCTCCGCCACACGCATGTCGATGAAATCCACCACCACGATTCCGCCGAGATCCCGCAAGCGCACCTGGCGCGCAACTTCTT
>CAZCXL010000455.1:0-1753 GCA_964502625.1 uncultured Planctomycetales bacterium
ACTGATCCGCTCCATCCTGTCCCCAGAGCGCGTCGTCCAGGCGGAACGCCAACTGAGCGTTCGTGGGAAAGCCGAGCACCTTGGCGTACTCATCCCGGTCCGCGAGCACTTGCAGCGGCTCCACACTGACGATGCGCGCCATGACGGGACGACTCACCTGCTGACTGCGTCGTTGTGCATTCAGTCCGACTGCGGCACTCAGTCGCGCAAGATCTTCCGGAGTCCAGTCTTGAGGATCTGCCACGACGAAGGCCCCTTGCTCTTCGCGGAGCCAATCCGTCAGTCCCTGCAGTTGCGAGCGCCGCGCATCCAATTCCTCGGGTGTCCGGGATGTGAGATAGAAGTTCCACAACTCCAACGCGGACACCTCGGAGGCGTCCACGGCGTCTTCACGCATGCTTTCCACGAAACCGGCAAAGGCCTCGGCTGCGGCGACTTCAGCGGGCGGCACCGGAATGGCGCTGTGTTTCCGCTCCCAGATCCAGGTCTCGAGCCAAAAGTTCAGTCCCGGGAGAGATTCCGGGCCGATGGGTTCTGCCGGCGCATCCCATTCATCGACGTCCTCGGTGTCCGCTTCCAGTTTGAGCAGCTCATGGAAATGCTTCATGGCAGAGCGCAAATCCGTGCCCAAGGCTTGTTCCCGATCGAAGGCGGCCAATGCGCGCGCGACTTCTTCCGGATCCACGAACTCGTCGGGCTCTGCAGCACCGGGTTCGTTCTCGGCAATTCCGAGTGCGGCCTCACGCGCTGCCCATTCCGCGAGCAAGCTCCGGATCGGGTCCAAGGGCAGGGCCGTTTCGAAGGCAAGGAGTTCCAGGAATGCGTCCGGGCCCGCGGTTTCCAAGACCGAAAGCGCGCGTTCGACAGGCCACTGGGGCTGTCCGCGCAGGCAGTGCTCGAGCCGTTGGAGATCCGAGGCTTCGGGGCCCCGCGGCTGGGAGGGTTGCAGGTCCGGCTCTGTTGCGAGCGGCGCAAGCAAGAGTTCACATTCCCGTTGCGAGAGCCGTGCGCGCGGGCCTTCCGCGCGAGCTCGGGCGAGGTCCCCCGCCAGGGCGTCGGCGAGTCCTACGTCACTGAGGCCGCGCCACCCCGGAAGCAGGCTCCAAGCGTCCATTCCGAGGGGCGCCAAGCGTCCGACGATGAGCAACTGCTCCGCCGCTTCCGCAGGCAAGGCGACTCCTTGCGCTTCCCGCCCGGTCCAGAGATCCGTGAGGAAACTACCGTGAGAATGCTCTTCGGTCTCGACTCGGAACACGCCGAAGCGAGAACCCAGCAGCCGAGCCCAGGGATCGTCTTCGGCCTCACCGATTTCTTGAGGTGCCCAGACCGCCGCCGGCGGAGCGCCCAAACTCTCTGAAGTGCGCTCCAAAAGGAACCACTCCCGAAAACGCGCTTCACTGCGTGCGTCTCGGCCGGGCCCGGGCCACGCCGCCCATGCGCTTCGCCATTCAGCCAGCAAGGCGGGCGAGCCGCGCACCTGCTCCTCCATCACGGTGAGCAACTGATCAGGCAAGGTTCCGGGCGCGAAATCGTTTCGCATGAATTCGGCCTATTGTACGGTCGAATTCTGCGGCCCTAGTGCGCAGCGGGCTCCGTCAGCTCCGCCGGAGGTTCCGGGGGCGGTGCGAAGGCGCTCGGTCGGAACACGAGCCGCTGCGGCTCTTGCTGGACCAAGAGATCCTGGAATGCCGCCGTCCAAGCACTGAGTTCTGCAGCGCGTGGCGCAGTGAGCTCGACCACCAAACTCCGGCTT
>CAZCXL010000456.1:0-1711 GCA_964502625.1 uncultured Planctomycetales bacterium
CGCGCACGCTCGTTCCTTCCCGGATGGGCAGCGCGCGGAACTCCACGGCGCCGTCCGCACGGAGCGTGCCCGGCTCGCCCTGCGCAATCGCGCCACATTCGTGCAGACGATAGAGATGGCCGGCCGGCGGCACCTGCGCCACGCGACGCATCAGGTCTTCTTCACGCACGGAGCCAGCCGGAGCGCCGACGGGTGCCTCCACGGCTTCGACCAAGAGGTGCGCTCCGCTGCCCGCATCGATCGCCGTCCATACCGTGTGTAGCGTCGGCAACGGTACACCGCTGGGCCCGTTGGCCGAGGCCGCGGGCGCACATCCGAGCAGCAGACCGCCGGCCACGACGGCAGCGGCGCGCAGAGCGCGCGCGCAGCGGCTCAATCGCTCCAGACCGCCTTGTCGTTCTTGTGCTCGTTGAACCAAGTGTTCCACTCGGTCGGCGAGCGTTGTTGTGTGCCGGTCAGCGCCTCAAGGGCCTTCGCCATCGAACCGCTGGTCTTGCGAAATTTTTCCTGCTTTTCTTGGTCTTGCTGCTCGCGCTCTGCGTCTTCGGAGTACTGCGCGTACAACTTCACCATGCGCTCAACCGCGAATTGGCGCACCTTGCCAGGAGCGTGGGAGAACATCGCCAGCGCGTCGGCGGCTTTGGCGATGAACAGATATTCGCTGTGGTCCAGCATGTCCACGAGCTTCTCCGTGGAATCAAAATCCTGGGTGGAGCCCACCTGCTCCACGACGAGGCCGATCAAGTCCAGTTCCTTGCGGAACTTCTTGTCCTCGAAAATGATCCAAAGCCGCTTGGCTCCGAGCGGTCCCATCTGGCCGAGCGCGTAAGCGCCCGCGCGCCACATGCTCTTGTTGGCTTCATTGGTGTCCTTGCGCTTGGAGTGGATGAAGGCTTCGTGCACGGCATCCGCCAGAGTGGCCTGCTCCTTGTCGAGCGCCTTCAACTCTTCCGCCAAGGCCTTCAGATCACCTTGCTTCAATTCCAGGTCGTCTTTGATGCTCTCGATCCGCGCCAAATTGAGTTTGAAGCGCGACGTGAAGCCGTCCATGAAGACGATCGCCTCTTCCTCGTTGGCCTTGCTCTTGAGCACTTCCTCGTACTTCTTGAGCTGCTCCCCCAAATCAGGCGCCTGCGGCGCCGCGTGCAGCGGAGCGGCGAGGAGCAGAACGGGGACGAGCAGGAGGTGGAGATGTTTCATCGGATTAACTGCGGGTGGTGCAAACCGCCTCTCGGTGAGCGGCGTAGGCCGCGCGCACCTCAGGGAGGAGCGCGCCCTCCGGGCCCGGGAGATGATCCCGAACCCCATGGATTCTAGTCGCTGGAACGACCCCAATCACGGCGCTAGTGACATAAACCTCATCCGCCGCAGAGAGCTCCTCCAACTCGATCTCACGCTCGAAGCAGGGGATTCCAGCTGCCCTGCAGGCCTCCAAGATGGCTCCGCGGGTGATTCCGGCCAGAATGCCACGATCGAGCCCTGCCGTATGGAGGGCGCCTCCCATCGCCAAGAACAGATTGGTGCTGGTACCTTCCGCGAGGTCGCCGTGAATGGTCCGAACGAGAGCTTCATCCGCTCCGACGGCGCGTGCGCGATGGCGTGCCAGTTGCATGCTCATCCGTGAATTCGTCTTTGCACCGGCCAAGGGACACTGGGGATCGAGACGCGCCGCCGAGACAGCAAGCACGACCTGCGTCGGAGATGGAGGGGC
>CAZCXL010000457.1:0-1709 GCA_964502625.1 uncultured Planctomycetales bacterium
GTCCCCGGGTTCGGCGTGGGGGCGGGCCGGGGCGTCGGGGGGGGGCCCCGATTCCGTTTTCCCAGACCATGCAGCATCTCCGCGTCCGCGAGCTCCCGCGCCACGACGGCCAGACCGCCACCCTGAAGGGCTGGCTCTACAACTCTCGTGGCAAGGGCAAGTTGCTCTTCTTGTTGCTCCGCGACGGAAGCGGCATCTGCCAGTGCGTCGTGAATTTGGCCACCGTGGGCGAAGCAGCCTTCACAGCGGCCCAATCGCTCACGCAGGAGTCCTCCTTTGAGTGCTGGGGTACGGTCAAGGCCGACGCCCGCGCTCCCGGCGGCGCTGAACTCCAGGTTCAGGGCCTCAAGGTGCATCAAGTCGCGGTGGACTATCCGATCACTCCCAAGGAGCACGGACCGGCGTTTTTGATGGATCACCGGCATCTGTGGCTGCGCAGCAAGCGCCAAGCCGCCATCCTGCGCGTGCGCCACCGCGTGATCATGGCGATCCGCGAGTACCTCGACCGCGAGGGATTCTGCTGCGTGGACTCGCCGATCTTTACTCCCAACGCTTGCGAAGGAACCAGCACGCTGTTCGAGACCGCCTACTTCGACACCAAGGCCTATCTTTCCCAATCCGGCCAACTGTACGCCGAAGCCGCCGCCATGGCGCTCGGCAAGGTCTACTGTTTCGGTCCGACCTTCCGCGCCGAGAAGTCAAAAACGCGCCGCCACCTCACCGAGTTCTGGATGCTCGAGCCCGAGATGGCCTACGCGGGCTTGGAGGAAATCTGCTCCACCGCAGAGGGATTGATTCGTCATTGCCTGGCGGAGGTGTTGCGTTGCTGCGGACCGGAACTCGCCGACCTCGAGCGCGATCCGCAAATCCTCAAGGATTGGGATCAACCTTTCCCGCGCTTGCGCTACGACGAAGCCGCAGAAATCCTGATGCAGTGGCAGAAGGAGGGCCGCTATGAGTCCCAGTTCCGGCCCGGCGACGATCTCGGCGCGCCTGACGAAACCGCCTTGGGCGCGCATTACCAGCGCCCGATCATGGTCACGCACTGGCCCTCGGCCATCAAGGCCTTCTACATGAAGCGGGATCCAGAGAATCCCGACCGTGTCCTGGGTGTGGACATCGTGGCGCCGGTGGCAGGTGAAATCGTCGGCGGTTCCGTGCGTGAAGACGACTACGACGTGCTGCTTGCACGCATTCGCCACGAGCAACTTCCGGAGGAGTTCTTCCGCTGGTATTTGGACCTACGTAAGTTCGGCACCGTGCCGCACGGTGGATTCGGCCTCGGACTGGAGCGCACGGTGGCGTGGATTTGCGGGGTGGAGCACTTGCGCGAGTGCATTCCCTTCCCGCGCACGCTCGATCGTCTCACTCCCTGATTTACGGGCGTTCGTCAAGCGCGCGACGCACGGCGAGCGTGAGTCGCGGGTCTCCCGAAGCGAGACCCGCGCGCATCAAGCTTGGCACGGCCGGGGCGAGCAAGGCCAGCGCCGACTGCGCCTCGGGTTCGAGGAGCGCAGCGCGCCGCAGCAGCGCGTGCCACGGCAGAGTGGACGGCGGTTCGCTGCGCGGCTGCGCGCGCGCACGAAAGCGCTCATCCATGGCGCGGACCACCACTTCTTGCGCCTCCCAGGCCGCATTGGGCTCGAATCCGCTCATCGGCTCGCCCGTGGCGCGTGCGCGCAAGTCCAGCGCGGCCACGATGAGACGCT
>CAZCXL010000458.1:0-1701 GCA_964502625.1 uncultured Planctomycetales bacterium
GGCATCGGCGTGGATCGCCTCGCCATGGTGCTGCTCGGCCGGGACACCATCCGCGAGGTGTTGTTGTTCCCCCACCTCCGGCCGGAGGCGTAGAGTCCGCGCGTGGCGCGGCTCGCGCTCTCCTGGCTGTTCCGCCGGCCGGTCCAATTGTTGGCCGTGCTCGGTGTGGCCATCGGCCTGCTCGCGCTGCTGGTGGTGCTCGCGGTCATGAACGGCCTGATCGAGCTCAACCGCAGCGGCGTGCACAGCCTTTCTGCGGATCTGCATCTCGTGCCCGCGCCGCAAGAGGCGCCGCTCGCCTGGGAGCCGTGGCGCGCAGCGCTCGAGGGCGTGCCTGAGGTCGAAGCAGTCTCCGCGCACCTCGTGGCCTACGCCATGATCGCCTTTCCCGGCCTGCGCGCAGATTTGAGCAGCACGCGCGGCGCCGATGCCTTCCAAGTGCAGGTGGTGGGACTCGACCCGGAGGCTGAGTTGCGCGTGACGGGTTTCGGTAAAGCGCTGCAAGACGCCGACGTCGCACCCGTCGCCGATCTCACCCACCCCTTCGCCGTGAAGGAGGAATTGTTCGCGCGCCCCGGCGTGATCTTGAGCGACACGCTCTCTCCGGTGCGCAGCGCGGAGAGTCTGCGGAGCATGAAGATCGAACTCGGCGCGCTGCCTTGGCTGCTGCCGCCCGCCGGCGAATCCATCACTCCGGTCAACGGCAAATTCACGATCGCCGGCACCTACGACGCCTCGGATTACCGCGTCTCGCTCGATCGGGTCTACATGCAGCGCGATGGCCCCAACGGCCTGCGTCGCAATCTCATCGGCGCGCGCTCTCCCGAATTCACCGAGGTCCTAATCAAGTTGCGCGCCAGCGCCGATCCCGAGCGCGCCAAGCCGGCCATTCTTCGTGCATTGATCGCGGCAGGCCTGCCTCCACCCGGGCCGGAAGCGGGCGGCGAACTCGTCACCTGGGAAGAGCGCAACGCGACTTTCCTGCACGCCATCTCGAACGAGCGCCGCATGATCACCCTGGTGCTCTTCTTCATCGTGATCGTGGCTTCCTTCGGACTGTTCGCGGTCCTCTCCGCCTTAGTGCGCGAGAAGGTGCGCGAGCTTGGCGTGCTCGCCGCCCTAGGTTGCACTCCCATGCGACGCGGCGCTTTGGTCTTCGGCGTAGGCGCAGTGGCCTCCGCGGCCGGCGCGGGCCTGGGGCTCGGTGGTGCCTGGTTGCTGATTCGCCACAAGAATGCGGTGGCGGA
This sequence comes from uncultured Planctomycetales bacterium, assembly GCA_964502625.1. Taxonomy (GTDB): domain Bacteria; phylum Planctomycetota; class UBA1135; order UBA1135; family UBA1135; genus JAQBVK01. Next base: position 1,248 of record CAZCXL010000458.1, read on the forward strand.
CTTCTTGCGCGAGCGCATGGACATAGAAATCTTTCCCTCCAATCTTTACGTGGTGGACGGTCTGCCCGCGCAATGGGATCCGAACGCGGCGGTGTGGTTGACTCTCGGCGCCTTCGGGATCGGTCTGCTCTTCGCACTCGCGCCCACCATGCGCGCCGCTCTGCTCCATCCGGTCGAGGCTCTTCGTTATGAATAATTCCCCTGCTCCGGTGCTGGACGCGCGCAATCTTCACAAGTCCTACCGGATGGGGTCTGAAAAACTCGCCGTGCTGCGAGGCGTGTCGCTCACCTTGCGCGCGGGCGAGACCTGCGCCCTCATGGGCGCGAGCGGCAGCGGAAAAAGCACGCTGCTTCATCTGCTCGGCCTGATGGACCGTCCCGATTCCGGCGAGATCCACATGGGTGGTGAGGCCGTGCACGGCCTCGGTCCGCGCCGCGCCGCGCGCGTGCGCGC
>CAZCXL010000459.1:0-1680 GCA_964502625.1 uncultured Planctomycetales bacterium
TTGCCATGACCATCCGACGCCTGCGGCTCCTTCCGTTCATCGCCCTGCTCGTCTTTACGGCCTCGGCCTTCGTCAGCCTCCGCGCTTTGCAGCATCAACGGGACGAGGCGCTGGTCTTCAACCTGGCCAGCCGCCGGGCGTAACCGCGTTGTCATGAGCAGAGATTGACGAACATCACTGCTCTCACCACTTCTGAGGTGCAACATGCCGCCACCCAAACCGGGCCGCTTACTGATCGTTGACGACGAAATTGAACTGATGACGGCTTTGTGCGAGATGCTGACCGGGCAGGGCTACGAGGCGGTGGGGTTTGCCTCGAGCCGGGAGGCATTGCAGGCGCTCCAGGAGCAGGAGTTCGACTTGCTCCTGGCCGATTTGATGATGCCCGACCTGGATGGCATCGCGCTGTTGCGGGCGGGGCTGGAAATGGACCCGCACCTGGTGGGCATCATCATGACCGGGCAAGGCACGGTGCCGACCGCCGTGGATGCGATGAAGATCGGCGCCTTCGATTACATCTTGAAACCGTTCAAGTTCAACGCCGTCCTGCCCATTTTAGCCCGCGCTATGGACGTGCGCCGCTTGCGTATGGAGAACGTGCAGTTGCGCGAGACGACAACGGTTTACGAATTGATTCAAGCCATTGCCTTTACGCTGGACTCGGAAGCGATTTTAAACAAAGTGGCCGAGGTCGCGCTTCAGCAGTGCGAAGCGGATGAGGTTTCCATCATGCTCCCCACCGAGCAGGGCGACGAGTTGTACGTGGCCGTCGCGCGCGGCGAGCGCGCCGAACACATTGTAGGGAAACGCGCGCCGCTGGAGCAGGGCGTTGCCGGTTGGGTGGCGCGTTACCGCGAACTGCTCGCCTTGCCGGGCGAGGTGCGCGACTCGCGCTTCACGCCGCTCCATCCGCGCCCCGACATCGGCTTTGCCATTTCGATGCCGATGATAGCGGGCAACCAATTCGTCGGCGTCTTGAACGCCAACACGACCCGCCGCCGCCCCTTCACTCCCGGCCAGGTGAAAGCGTTGACCATTCTGACCGGGGCCGCTTCGGCGGCGCTGGAAGCCGCCCGCCTCTATGAGCAAGTGCGGCAGGCGGAAGAAAAAGAGCGGCTAATTTTGGAGAAAGTGGATGAAGTCGTTTACAAGATCAGAATAAGCGACGATCCCATGCGGGGGACAATCCAATTTGTCAGCCAGCGCCTCGAAAACATTATTGGCTATAAGGCAGAAGAATTTCTAAACGATTCGGCGCTATGGCTCAGTTTGCTTCACCCGGACGATATCTCTGCGGCGGCATCGCGGACCCAAGCGATCTATGCCAGCGGACAGAGCGGCACGCGGTAATACCGCATGCGGCATAAAACGACCGGTGACTACCGCTGGATGGAAGACCGGGTGACGCCTCTGTGCGACGCGGCGGGCAAAGTAGTGAGCGTCTTCGGCGTGGCCCGCGACGTCACCGAGCGCAAACAGATAGAAGCAGAGCGCACAGGACTTTTGAATGTGCTGGAAGCCAGCCTGAACGAAATTTACCTGTTCAACGCCGGGACCCTGCGCTTTCAGTATGTCAACACCGGCGCGCTTCGCAACCTGGGCTATTCGCGCGCCGCCGTGCAGTCCATGACACCGCTGGATCTGAAGCCTGAATTCGACGAAGTCTCTTTCCGAAACCTG
>CAZCXL010000460.1:0-1668 GCA_964502625.1 uncultured Planctomycetales bacterium
GGCCTCCACATCGGTAGTTCCGGCACATCATCCCCCCTGCTTCTGCCGTCTGGAGTTGTCGGTCTCGGGTCTCACCAGAGACCCGACCAGAGACCGACAACCGACGGCCTGAAGCGGACCAGGCGCGTCGGGAGCACCGACCGGGCGAGGGCCATGCCAGGCGCAAGTAGCCCAGGACTGTCGACTTCGCTGCAGCCGAGCCTGCCGGCCAACCGCCCCTCACCCGGCCCCAGCGCCTGGCGAGGCCCTTGCTCGGTGCGACCAGAGCGCCCCGCCCCGATGCGAACGCAGTACGCAGTACCCTGCATCCACCTGCCGGTGGAGCTTCGAGGTTGAGGGCCTCGTCCGCTCAGGCACGATGCGTCTGCACGGGATTACCCCACGGACCGAAGACCTTCTCCTGCAGCGCGAGATCGCCACGCGCAGCCTCGATCCCCGGGATCGTGCGGAAGTTGTAGCCAACGCCGCCATCCTCGAACCCTTCGAACTCGGCACAGCGCGGCATCGCGTAGTAGTCGAGCACGATGCCGCGACGCCTGAGGCTCCGCTCGAGTTCGGTTCCCGACAGGACGGTGAGCACGTTCGGATAGAAGCCGGTGACCCGCACACCGAGTGCACGGATCTCGTCGGTGAGAGCCAGCGTCGCCGCCACGGTCTCCTCGGTCTCGAGGCATCGCCCATCGAGCGAGATCGCGCCGAACATCAACGAGATGCCGACCTTGAACCCGAGGTCCCGCATCCACACGAGCCGCTCGAGCGCGACCTCGCGGTTCAGATGGCGCTTGCCGATGGCTGCCAGGATCTCCGCGGATGCGGACTCGAGTCCGGTGTAGAGGTAGCTGCAGCCATGCGTCCGCAGCAACTCGAGCCATGGTCGCGAGAGGGCGCGCATGTAGACCTGCGCACCCCACTCCACACCGAGTTCCTTGAGCAGCGGGAGCAGCTTCCGTTCGATGGCTTCGCCGCGCGGAAAGATCGAGTCCTGGAAGTAGACGGCGGCACCTGGGTTCAGCGCCACGAGTTCACGCAACCAATCGAAGTCCTCCCGAACGACGCGTGCGCCAGCCTGGTTCGGCTCCGCGCAGAACGTGCACTTCCCGTAGGAGCATCCGCGACTCACGAGAATCGGGAGCGTGTGCCCGGCCTCGAACACCGAGAACCGGACCTTCTTCGTCGTCCACACGGGCGGCAACAGGTTCGCCGCAGCGATCGGCTGCAGATCGAGCACCATGGTGCCCCACAAGGGGCTCGTGACGGCGACCCGGCCACGCAAGGGTTCCTTCGGCAGCGCCTTCTCGAGCCATCGGAGGAACGACTGGGGGCGCTCCACGCGCGCGAGGTAGGACTGCAGCACGAAGTCGAGAACGAACTCGGCGTCACCACCGATCGACAGGTCGACACCTGGCACCCGAGTGGCGACCTTCTCGTCGCAGTCGTCCTCGTGCGGACCGCCGACGATGATGAGGAGTTCGTCGCCGCGAAGCACACGGGCCAACGCTACGGCCGCCATGGTCTCCTCGATCGCGGCATTCGTCGTCGAGATGCAGAGCACACGCAGGTTCTCTGATCGCAGGAATCGAGCAAGATCTTCGCGGTAGGACGCACTCGGCACACCTGGATCCAGGAGACCCAGCCGCTCGATCTGGTCACGCGCCGCAAGTCGGTGCG
>CAZCXL010000461.1:0-1666 GCA_964502625.1 uncultured Planctomycetales bacterium
TGCGACCTTCCACGGCCCCATCCTGGGCGTGAACAACGGTTGCAACATCAACGGCGGCCTCGACTGGTTCGAATGGCGCGACCAAGTTGGTGCGTACTTCCCGCCCGCCTTCACCTACGCTGGAACCTACTGGTTCGGCGGCGGCCTGAAAGTGCGTGCGGACTTCCGTGTTGAGCTCACCGGCTCGGCCGAAGATTGCCAGTCCGTCTACGGCAGCAACAGCATGGACGTTCTGTGCGCTCAAGCGCTCGGAAACGTCGAGCCCGCCACCGCTCTGTCGGTGGAAGTCTCCGACGCCGATGCGGTCGCCATGCGCTATGTCCTGATCATCTCCTCCGGCGCTCCCGCCGGCGCGACGATGACCAACGGAAACGGCACCTGGACCCGTCAGTTCGCCCTCGGTACCCCGAACCCCCGCGTGATCCTGCCCAGCACGAAGACCGGCCCGGTCTTCACGACTGGCTTGACCATCCCGGGTGCCGCTCCGGCCGGAGCTCGCGTGCAGATCCAAGTGGTCCGCACCGTCGCTGGCCCCGCGGACATCACCCAAGCCTCCAACGGCATCGACACCTACCTCTAAACTGAGTTAGGAGTCTCACGAACCTCGGTTCGTGACCTGCGCCCCGCTGCTCTGCAGCGGGGCGCTTGCATTTGCGGCACGCATTGAGAACGCAGCGTTGCCTTAGAATCCAATCTGTGAGTTCCGAAGGTGATTCCCTGGTCAGCAAGCGTCTGCGATGGCTGGAGCGCAAACGAGCCGAAGCGCTCCTTTCCCTGCCTGAGCCCGCAGGCCCCGCGCTCGGACGTGGCCCGCTCAACCGCCACCAGATGCCCCAGGTACCGATTGGGCAACGAGTCGTTCCGAACTGGCCGGTGCTTGACCTCGGGGTGCAGCCCGAGATTGACCGCGCCCAATGGAGCCTGGAGATCGCTGGCCTGTGTGAGCAACCGTTCAACCTGGATTGGGAAGGACTGCTCGCGCTTCCCCAGGTGAGCGAGCAAAGTGATTTTCATTGCGTCACCACCTGGAGCACTCTGGACAGTTGGTGGACAGGGGTCCGCTTTCTGGAGTTGGCAGAGCGTGCCCGTCCGCTCGAGAACGCTGCTTTCATCCTCTGCACCGGCGCCGACGCCGATCCCAACAGCGGCGAGCCCTACACCACCAACCTGCCGCTGCTGGACGCACTGCAGCCCGACGTCTTGCTGGTCCACTCCTGGAATCAGGCGCCGCTTCCCCGGGAGCATGGCGGGCCAGTGCGCATGATCACCCCGCGTCTCTACGCGTGGAAAGGCGCAAAGTGGATCCGACGCATCGAGTTCCTGGCGGCAGATCAACCTGGCTTCTGGGAGCGCCGCGGCTATTCCAACTCCGCTAACCCTTGGCGTAATGAACGATATCAATCCTGAGTGGCGCTTCCGGAGCGTGCGCGCGCTCGCACTTCTCGCGGTCGTACTGGGATGGGCCTGGGGTGGCGTTCTGTCCCAGGAGCCGAGCCCTGATCCTGGAACCGACCCTTGGCCGGACACAAGCACTGAGCCCGCTCTGCAACTCGTGGATGCGTGGCGCCACTTCGGCGACACCGTCACCCCGGATTGGGCCGAATGTCCGCCCGATCCGGAAGCACTGTTCTTCAGCCTCGATTTCGTGGCCGCCGCGCGAGAGCAG
>CAZCXL010000462.1:0-1653 GCA_964502625.1 uncultured Planctomycetales bacterium
TGGAGCGGGTGGACCGATGCACGAGCTGCCACCTCGCCATCGACAAGCCGCAGTTAGTACTGGCAGAAGAGCCGTTCACCGCGCATCCTGGCGACTATCTCAAAACGCATCCGCCGGAGAAATTCGGCTGCACGGTGTGCCACGGCGGCCAAGGCCTGGCGACGGAAGTCAAGGCGGCGCACGGCGAGGTCAAGCACTGGGAAGAGCCGTTGCTGCGCGGCCCGCTGGTGCAAGCCTCCTGCAGAACCTGCCACGGCGATCTTGAGGCGATTCGCTCGCATGTGCCCATGTTGCTAGAAGGCATGGCGCTCTACAAGCAGCATGGCTGCGCCGGCTGCCACGCGATCCATGGCGTGGGTCAAACCGTCTCCATTGATCTGTCGGACATCGGAGAAAAGCCGTGGCATCTGCTCGACTTCACCTTTGTCGAAGGGGACCGCGTCTTGTCCCAGTGGCTCGCTGAACACTTCAAGGAGCCTCGGCGCATTACCCCAGGTTTCCGCAAAGATGAGTTGCCTCCGGGTGAGGAGGAGATCTACCCCACCTTCATGCCGAATTACGGATTCAGCGATGAGCAGGCGACGGCGCTGACCGTGTATATGCTGAGCCTCACGGAAGAGCACCCACCCGCAAACTATGTGATCCCGGAGCCTCCGCCACAACCCGAGCCGGTCTACGCCTCATCGATCGAGGCCGGGCGGGCCGTGTTTGAGCGGGTGGGCTGCGTGGCCTGCCACGGGCAACAAGGCCGAGGCGGCCGCATGAATTGGAACGCTGTCCTCGGTGAGGAGGCGCCCTCGCTGGTCTTCGTCAAAGCCTACTACGGCCAGGACCGGGAAGGACTGAAGGAGCTGATCCGCAACGGCCGTCAGCCCGTGCCGCGCCTGAGCCCAGATCGTCCGACGCCCCCGCTCTACATGCCGGCCTGGAAGGAGCGCATCAGTGAGCAGGAGTTGGAGTCCTTGGTCGAGTATCTCTACTCGCTTGCCGATCAGATCGTGCAGGAGCCGCCCGCCCAACCGGCTCAACCCACCGCTGAATCACCCGCTCCGTGAGGTATAATACGTTGACCATGAACACTCGTGTGGTGGTGGCCATGAGTGGCGGCGTCGATAGCTCTGTCGCGGCCGCGCTGCTGGTGCAGCAGGGCTATGACGTCCGTGGCATGACTCTGCAGTTGTGGGGCAAGGACGTGTGCGTCTCCAGCGGCAGCCGTCTGTGCTGTTCGGTCCGTGACGCCCTGGATGCCCGTGCTGTTGCCAAGCGCCTTGGCATCCCGCACCAGACGCTGGATCTGGCCGAGGTATTTCGAGAGCGCGTCATCAACTACTTTGTGGCCAGCTATGCCAAGGGCCTGACGCCGAATCCTTGCATCGCCTGCAATGACCATATTAAGTTCGGCGCGCTCTTGGAGTGCGCGAGGCAACTTGGCGCCGAGTGTGTGGCCACGGGCCACTACGCCCGCGTCAGCTATGACGAGGCCCGCGGGCGATGGGCGCTGCGCCGGTCCCTCGACCCCTCGAAAGACCAGTCCTATGTCCTCTTCGGCCTGACGCAGAACCAGCTCAGCGGCTCCCTGTTTCCGGTTGGAGCCATGAGCAAGCCGGCGGTGAGGGAGCTGGCGTCCGAACTGAGGTTTGTGACGGCCAACAA
>CAZCXL010000463.1:0-1651 GCA_964502625.1 uncultured Planctomycetales bacterium
AGACACGCTTGCAACGTCGCTGCGCGATCAAGTCTCCTTACGTCCAGCCAAGCGCTAAATGCGGCTGAACGACGCCAAGCTTCTGCGTCCGACCGACTTGGCAACGCAGCAACTGCGCCTACCCCGTCCGAGGATTTGAGAATTTGTCGTTTAGACCGTGCTTATCCGGTTGTCACACCCAACCGCTACGGGTAGTATGGTGAACATCTGCATCACACTCGGGCCGCAGTGGCTATCGACGTTCTTGAGCGAGGCGATTTGGCGTTTCCGGGCTCGTTGCCGGAGTTTCAGCGTCTCTTCCCTGATGAAGCGGCGTGCGCTGCATATCTTGAGCGTGCTAGATGGAGCGATGGCTTCATTTGCCCGCACTGCGCGGTGGCTGATGAGCCACGGTACATTTCTACGCGCCCTGGGGTGCTTCGCTGCCGTCATTGCCGCCGTGACACAAGCCTCACCGCGGGCACCGTCATGGAACGTACGCATACCCCGCTTTCGGTCTGGTTCTGGGCGGCGTACCTGGTTGCTAGCCAGACACCCGGCATGTCGGCCGTTCAGTTTCAGCGGCAACTCGGGCTGCCTCGCTACGAGACCGCTTTCCAGATACTCCATAAGTTGCGCGCCGGAATGGTGCGCCCCGACCGGGATCGGATCGGCGGCAAACCGGAAGAACACATCGAGGCCGATGAAACCTACGTCGGTGGGCGTACTCGCGGCAAGGGGAGAGGAGTGCACGACATGGTTCTCGTGGCCGGCGCTGTCGAAGTTCGGCAGCGCAAGCTTGCCAGCAGCCGCAACAAACGGAAAACCGGACGGTACGCCGGACGAGTTCGACTCGCCCTGGTTCCTGACCGAAGCGCTCGGTCGCTGGGTGGCTTCATCGAGAGTACCGTGGCTCCGGGCGCTACCATCATCACCGACGACTGGAGTGGTTACGCGCAGCTGGGCGCGTGCGGCTATCGCCATACCGCCGTCGCTGAGCGGAGCGATACGCAAGTCGCCGAAACATTCCTGCCTATCATTCACCTCGTGTTCTCCAATCTCAAAACCTGGCTGCGCGGCATCCATCACGGAGTCAGCCCGCAGCACCTGCAAGCCTATCTCAACGAATTCACCTTCCGCTTCAACCGCCGTTTCTATCCCTTCAACGCATTCCGTTCCCTGCTCGGAATCGCCGGTGACGTCACCGCACCAACCTATGCCGAGCTTTATGCCAAAAAATCACGCCCCATTACATCTACATCTAGTAGGCGGGTGTGACAACCGGATAAGCACGCTTCAAACAATTCGTATGGACGTACGATCCGAACGCCATCGCTAGTGAGTTCCCCAACGACTGGAGGCGTTTAGCCGAACATCCATTGGTGTTTTGCCGTGTCAATCGCGAGCCGGTGAGCGGGAAGGGGCATTTCCAATCTCTCGACCTCCGAAACGTCCGCACGCTGTATCCGGCGCACGGGCAAGACCGAGGTTCGTTTGTCTCCATCTACAAGAAGGAGCAGGACATCTCGCTACTCTGGCCTGCGAACCTCGCAAAGGCGCAGCAAGAGGGCCTCGTGCCCGAGACAACGGCTTCGAAACTATTGAGCCTCTTTCAGGTGTTTCACCAGAGCTACCAGGGCGCGATTAAGGGATTCGTCGAAGACGGCCTCTT
>CAZCXL010000464.1:0-1648 GCA_964502625.1 uncultured Planctomycetales bacterium
AGCGCGCTGTTTCTCGCCAGCGGACTCTGGGCCTCGTCTTGGAGCGGTAATTTGGTGCTTGCCGCCGGTGGGGGAGCAGCCCTGAATTATTTGCTGCTCTTCCTGCCGTCGTTGCTCCAAAACGCGCCTGGCAGAGTCGGTGTGATCGCGCGCAACGCCCTCCTCCCGGATTTTCTCGATCGCTCCTTCGCCGCCGGCTGGTTGGATTCCTACGCGATCGCCCTGCCCATCGTGCTCGCAGCGCTTTTCCTGTTCCTGACCTGGCTGCGCTTGGCCGCCCGTCGCATGCTCGCATGAGCCATCGCTTCCGACTCGCATGCTTGACCGCCGCCGCGGGCTTGGCCGCTTGCGTCGTCGCACTGCTGCTGCTGGCCGCGCTCTCACGCCCGGCTCTGCGCCTGCGCGCCGATCTCAGCCTCGCCTCGAGCGCCGGTCTCAGCGAACGCACCGCAACGGCGTTGCGCCAACTGCCGGAGGGCTCCCGGCTCACGGCCTTCCTCTTCCCCGAAAATCCGGCGTGGGCTTGGAACGGCTCCGCGGTCTATCCGCGCGCTTTCGATCGCCTGCGCACCTTGCTGGAAGACGCTCGCGTCCGTGGCGCGGGCCGCCTCGAGGTCCAAGTGCTCGACTCCAGCTCGGCGCTGGTCGCCGTCGAGGAAGCCCAGCGGCGGCTTGGACGCAAAGCCGGCGCCGCGCTCTTCGTGGAAGCCGGCGGCCCGCGACAGGTTCTGAGTTTTGATGAACTGTTTCAGGTTTTTGAACCCACGCGCGATGGTCAGCCGGCTCGTCTGCGCTCTGAGCGCGTGGATCACGCCTTGGGTAATGCAGCGCTCGCTCTCGGCTCGGGATCTCTGCCCCGTGCGGTGATCTACGCTCCCGCGCGTCCTGACGCGCTCCGCGATCCGCTCGGCCTGCAGCCCTTGGCGCGGCTTCTCGCCGATGAAGGCTTCGAAGTCGTGGAGGCGCAGAGTCTGCGCGATCTCGGCGCGGCCGATCTGCTCGTCGTCCCCGGTCAGCATGAGCCCTTCGTGCCTGCGGAACTGGAGGCTGCCCGCGAGTGGTTGGCCTCGGGCAAGGCCGTGTTCCTCGCACTTGGCGCCTTCGCGGACGAAGGAATCGTGAATGATTGGAACTCCTTGCTCACAGGCCGAGGAGCGCGCTTCGGAACCGGACTGATCTGCGAACCGGTGCGCACCGCAGGTGGCACGGTCGAAGGCGACCCCTTGTGCGGACATCTGGAAACCTCCGGCGCTGAACTCGACGATCAACATCCCATCACTTCTCGGATTGCCGTTTCCGGCCGAGCGTTTCTCTTCAGTGCGACACGGCCCGTGGAAACCAGCGCTGCGGGCAATGCCTGGAGCATCGCGCGACTGGCGCGCAGCGGCCCCGAAGCCTGGGTGGACACACCGGAGGGCACTGCCTTCACCCAAGACCCGCACGAAGCTCGAGGAATTCGAGGACTCGCGGCCGCCTCAGAGCCGTGGGCGCCCGCTGAAGGCGCGGCGAATGGGCGCGTTCTGTTGCTGGGCAGCCCCGCCAGCCTCGAGGGAGGCCGCCTGCCGACCATTCGCGATTTCGTGGCCGCCGGAGTGCGCTGGCTCGCCGGCCGTGAGATGCGCGACTTCGAGCTCGTGGATGCACACGA
>CAZCXL010000465.1:0-1621 GCA_964502625.1 uncultured Planctomycetales bacterium
CTTGCTGTGCGCCAGCTTCTTGACGACCCCGCTGCTTGCTCAGAATCCCTTCGGGTCTGCACAGGCGAAGCTCATTCAAGAGCCGCCGTGCGAGGCGATGGCGCGCGCCGCGTACACCGCCGCGCGCAGCGACGCCGAATCCGCCTTCTGGATGAATTGCGCCGAGCTGCTCAACGATCCGGACCGCAATTTCAGCGCGGGTATCAAAACTGCATGGGCGCAGCGGCGCGAGGCGCGCGCGCTCGCGCTCGAACAACATCAGGCGCGATTGAGCGCTTGCGCCGCTTTGGGGCACGGGGCGTATGCGCCGCAGCTCGATCCGCTGGAGTTTTCCGCGCAGGTCAACGGCGCGCTCTATCCGCTGTCGGTGGGCCGCACCTACGTCTACGAGAGTCAGACCTCTGCTGGATTAGAGCGCATCGAATCCTTGGTGCTCGACCGTGTCTTGGTCATCGCCGGCATTCCTTGCCGCACCGTGAGCAACGTCGAGACCCTCGATGGTGTGCTCAAGGAGCACACCCTCGACTGGTTCAGCCAGCGGGCGGACGGCGCGGTGTGGTACTTCGGCGAGGTCTCGCAGGAATTCGAGGACGGGATTCTGATCAGCATGGACGGTTCCTGGCGCGCCGGTCGCGACGGCGCCAAGCCTGGAGTGCAGATTCCGGCTCTTCCGCAACTCGGCGACGTCTATCGCATGGAGTTCCGGCTCGGCCAAGCCGAAGACTTGGCACGAGTGGTGGCGGTCCAGCAGACCGTGACCGTGCCGGCCGGGACTTTCACGGACTGCGTTGCCATTGAGGAGTGGAGTCCGCTCGACATTCGCGAGTTGGTGATGAAGTATTTTGCTCCGAACGCGGGAATGGTGCTCGAAGTCAACCTCCACACCGGCGAGCGGTTGGAATTGATCGAGGTGCGCTAAGTCGCGCGCCTTGCGGCACAATGGGGGAGATGGACCTCCTCGTCAGCGCCGCCATTGATCTGTACGCCTACCGGAGCACGCGCCCCGAGCCGCCGCTGCTGGCGAACCTCGAAGCGCGCACGCACGCGCGCATGGCAGACCCGCAGATGCTTACTGGCCGGGTCGAGGGGCGCATGCTCAAGTTGTGGATGCGCATGCTGAAGCCGCGGCTGGTGATCGAAGTCGGAACCTTCACCGGCTACTCCGCGCTTTCGATGGCCGAGGGCTTGGAGGAAGGCGCGCGCCTGATCACCTGCGAGATCAATCCGGAAGCGGAACGATTGGCCCGCGAAGCATTTGCCGCGAGTCCGCACGGAAAAAAAATCGAGTTGCGCATGGGGCCGGCCTTGGAAACGATACGCAGCATCCACGAACCGATCGATTTTTCCTTCATTGATGCCGACAAAGTGGGCTATCCGAACTACTACGAAGAATTGCTGACACGCACTCGCTCCGGCGGAGTCATCGCGCTCGACAACATGCTGATGTCGGGACGTGTGCTCGATCCGCAGGACGACAGCGCGCGCGCGGTGGCAAAACTCAACGAGCGCATCACGCGCGACGATCGCGTTGAAAACGTGCTGCTCACCGTGCGCGATGGCGTACAACTCGTCGTCAAACGCTAATCCCGCTGCGCGCATACGCCGCTCCTGAGTCCACACC
>CAZCXL010000466.1:0-1618 GCA_964502625.1 uncultured Planctomycetales bacterium
AAACCCTGCCACTCGCGCTCGATGTCAAGTGATTCGAACAAGGGACGGCTCCCTTCGTAGTGAATGATTTCAACCCCGTCCAACGCAGGTCCAAGCGCCTTCTGCAATTCCGCCAAAGCCGTGGGCTCGTCCACGAGCAAGCGGCGGACCTTCGCGTCGAGCAACTCGCGCGCGGCGCGCACCACGGGCGGATCTTCCGTGACCAAGGCTCCCGGAGCCAATTGGCGTCGCGCGCGCTCAGTGAGGGCTTTCCAACGCGATTCGAGCTGCTCCCACTCGGCGCGCAGGGTGGCTTCATCCGCGCCTTCGGCCGCGGTGCGCGCAATCACGCCGCGTTCACGCCCGACGATGCCTTGCAGTAGAACCCGCAATCGCTCGCGTTCCACCGGATCTTCGACGCGGCGGCTCACGCCCGGCCGACCCAGCGAAGGCATGAGCACCAGACGGTGGCCGGCTAGGGACAGAAAGGTGGTCAAGGTCGCGCCCTTTTGGCGCAGCGGATCGCGCAAGACCTGCACCAGCATGCGACGACCCGGCCGCAGCAGAGCGTCAATCCGAGGCGCGTCGGGATTCGCGACGGACAGCGCGCCTTCTTGGGCTACACCGTCCGCGGGTTGCTCCTCAGGGTCTATCGGCAGGGATTCCGGCGCGCCCGCGCGGGGCGCCGCGCTCTCGGCAGCTTGGATGGGATCCAGTTGGGGATCCGCGAGCGCCGGATGCACTTGCCCGTGGTGAAGGAATCCGGCGCGGCCGCTTCCCATGTCCACGAAAACTGCGTCGAGCCCCGCCTCCACGCGCGAAACCACACCAAGCAGGATCGAGCCGACCTGGGAACCGCGCTCGCTCCGGGTCCAGCGCAGATCCATCAGGCGGCCGTTCGCGCAACGCGCAACGCGCAACTCCTCGGGATCGCGCGCGTTGACCGCGAGAGTGACTTCGGCCGCCTCTGCGATTTCACTCATGGCATCAGCGCGGCTCCGGGGCGCGCAAGATCTCGAGCAGCGCGGCGACGGCCTGCGCGGCCTGGGGACCGACCGCGCGGACGATCACGGTCGCGCCGGCCGGCGCTCCCAAGGTCATCACACTCAAGATGCTGCGGGCGTCCGCCCGGCGTCCGGAGAATTCCAACTCGACTTTGGCATCGAAGGCCGCAGCGGTGGTCACGAGCGCATGACTCGGACGTGCATGCACCCCATGCGAACTGGCCACCACTGCGGAGCCTTCCGCGCGGCACTCCGCGGGATCGCCGCTCACCTTGCCCTCAGGCTGGCGTCAGTTCACTCAAGAGGTCCAATACCTCTTGGGCGGTGCGCGTCTGGCGCGCGAAGTTCACGAAATCGCGGTGTTGGGCGATGCTGGCGAACCAGCGCAATAGGCCGAGGTGCTGATCCGCAGTGGCCTCCGGGCGCACCACGGTGAAGAACACGTGGACGCGTCCGCCGTCCAGCGCACGGAACTCGACTCCCGAAGGATGCAGCCCGATCACGACCGTGGCCTCCGTCAGGTCCGCCAACTTGACGTGCGGAATCGCCACCCCCTGACTCGCGGTGGAGCCTTGGAGTTCGCGCGCATGCAATGCCGCCCGCAACTCCGCGCGCCGAGGCTTCAGGCCGGAACG
>CAZCXL010000467.1:0-1601 GCA_964502625.1 uncultured Planctomycetales bacterium
AAAGGCACGGGTATCGGCCTTTACATGTCGAAAATGATCATCGAACACAGTATGAACGGCAGTATCGAAGCGTCCAATATCGATGGCGGCAGCAAGTTCATCGTCGCCACGCCTAGCGACGAGACGCCGGATAGGCAGTGAGTGGCGGAGGCAAGGAGCGGCTTTTACCCTAAAGGACACAAGAGCCGCGATTTTCGCGGGTAGCAAGGATGGGTGAAGCGCAGCGCACCCATCAGCTCGGAGTTTTCGATGGGTGCGTTGCGCTTCACCCATCCTTGTATGATCGAATTTAATGAAATGCTGTTGAGGAGGTTAAGTAAGATTTCACGCTTCACAGGGGAGGCCGTCCCATCCTGAGGACTGTTTTTTATCCAGAGCCTGCATGTAGATTGGCCCCCCGCCCTATTCGTCCATTCCGTGGAGTATCTGAGGCTTAGAGCCTGCATTAACAAGGAAGGTAGGCGCGTGTGCAGGGTCGGGGAACCGGTGGATAGTTTACTTTCTTTAAGCTCACAGATAAACATCATGACCATTCAATCCAAACAAATTGTCCAGGAATCCAAGCCGCCCTTCGCCGGGATCGATGTCGGCGCCGAGGAGCTGGTCCTCGTCATCCGCAAGAACGGCATCCCGTTCAAGGCGCAGAAATTTGCCAACACCCCCACTGACCGCGCCCGCCTGGTGAAGAAGCTGGCCAAGATAGACGGGATCACCGTTTGCCTGGAGGCGACCGGGGTCTATCATTTCGATCTGTCCGTCGCCCTTCACGACGCCGGGGTGAAGCTCATGGTGATCAATCCCAAGGCTTCCCACAACTTCGCCAAAGTGCTGATGAAAAACAGCAAGACGGACGCCGTCGATGCAGACACGCTGGCCCAATACGCCGAGCGGATGGACTTCGTCGCCTGGACGCGCCCGTCCGACGAGAAGATCGCCCTGCGCTGTTACGCCCGCCGCATTGACGAGTTGACCCGCCAGAAAGCCGCCGCCAAGAATCAGCTTCACGCTTTGACCGCCTCCCAGGAAACGCCCAAAGCCGTGCTGCGCGACGTCAAGTCGGGCATCGCCCAACTGGAGAAGCGCATTGCTCGCTTGACCAAAGAGGCGCTGGTTCTGGTTGGAAAACACCCCGACCTCGAACGTGCATTCACCTTGCTCGTGAGCGTCAAGGGCATTGCCCAAACCAGCGCCATCGCGCTCATGGGCGAGCTCCTGTTGTTGCCACCCGGCCTTTCCCACCGGGAATGGGTGAAATTCGCCGGCCTCGATCCGCGCGCCTTTGATTCCGGCAAGAGCGTCCACAAGAAGGCTCGCTTGTCCAAGGCCGGCAACCGCCATATACGTTCAGCCCTGTACATGCCGGCCTTGAGCGCCAAGCAGCACGACCCGCACGTCAGGGCTTATTTCCAGCATCTCGTGAACAATGGCAAGCTACCATTGCAGGCGGTCTGCGCCGTCATGCGCAAACTGCTGCACGCTATCCACGGCATGTTGAAACACGACAAGCCTTTCGATAACGCCCGCTTTTACGCCATTCCCGCATGAGACGGAAAAGCGCAAAAATTACAGAAAATATGCTTGACCTCGAACAGAGTATCTAC
>CAZCXL010000468.1:0-1585 GCA_964502625.1 uncultured Planctomycetales bacterium
GCGGCCACGAGCACGCGTGTAGCCCGGAATGTCGGTTTTCGGTGGCAAATCTTGGGGTCGGTCACGTTATGGCGTCCAATCAACTCTGGCTTCGTCTTTCCGTAACTGCTCACGCGATTGAGGGTTGAAGGAAATGCAGGACTGGCTGGCCCATCAGGCCGATCAACTTCTGGAAGACGTTTTCCCCCGCTCGCTTGGTCGTGTTCAGCACCGTGGCCAGGGCGGCGTAACCCTGCGCGCCCCAGTCCGAGCGAAAACTGCCCATCACTTTCCGATGGATCACCGACGGGCGCAAGGCGCGTTCGCAGGCGTTATTGTCCGAGGGCACATCGGCGCGATGCAGAAAGACCAACAAGTGTGCCCGATGGGTCCGGTAGCGGTTCAGCAGGTTCGCGCCCACGCCGCTCACTTGCCGCTCCAACAGGCGGTCCCGCCGTCGTTCCAGGATCGTCACCTGGCGTTGATACCCCCGCGCCGTCAAGGTCTCGCGCCGCTTCCCCAGATGCATGGCGGCACGGAACAGGGCTTGCATCTCCCGCGCCCATTCCAAGCGCGGGCGTTGGTCGAGCAACCCTTGCAGGGCGCGCACCTGATGCGGCAGGCACAACTGGTGCAGGTCGCTGGGCGCGTTCAACTGTGGCCCCCAACAATCACTCACCCAGACTTCGGCTCGGCCCTCGCGCATGAACGCGTCAATCACCCCCTGTCCCCGACTGCGCTGGATCAGGTGATATTCCCCGCCGTTGCCCAGGAACACCCATTCCCAATAATTCCGCCCATGCACGCGGGCGCTGGTCTCGTCGCTGGCAATCACCGCGCTCTGGCGGACGCGCTCGCCGATCGCCTCGGCTTCCGGCTGGGCGGCTGCTCCCGCTCGTTCCAGGATCGCCACCGCCCCGCCTTCGCTCAGGGTCGTGCCGAACAGGTCGCGCAACACGGTACACAGGCGCTCAAAGCCCAGATGGTGTTCGTGGTGGAAATACGTGACCACCGCTTCCAGGCGCGGGCCGAACTGACGCGAGGCTTCCAGGCCTTCGGGCAACGTCCCTCGCTGCACACGCTGGCAACCCGGACACACCACTTCATATTGGCGGGTCTCAATCACAACAGGCTTGATCTCCGGCAGTTCGGTCACCTGCCGCCGGATCACCCGCACCGGCACCTGGTCGAGCAATTCGCTTCCGCAATGTGTGCACACCTCCGCCCAGGCGTCGATCACCTGATCGGGATGGTCCACCAGCGGCCGCTCGGTTTTGGCGTGCCCCACTTTCGCTCCGACCTTCTTGCGACGCTGGCCGCCGGGGCGATTCGCTTTCCAGTCCCGCGACGGCGGGTGCGACGAATTGCGCGAAGTCGGCGGCGGGTGCGTGAGCCGCTCGATCTCGGCTTTCAGAAGCCGGATTTCCGCCGCTTGGCGCTGCACCAGCGCGATCAGTTCTTCCTGCGACAACTCCCGCAGGCGGTCCACCGTGGCTTCGGGCATCATGCTACTTACAACACCCAACTCTCAATAAAGTCGTGAGCAGTTACCGCGAATCAAGGGACGTTTCGCGAGCAATCTGGCGAAACTGATTCACAATGGGAT
>CAZCXL010000469.1:0-1565 GCA_964502625.1 uncultured Planctomycetales bacterium
TGCAGGGCCGCATTGCCGATTCGAACGCCTCAGAGCTCGCGCGCGAGTTGCTGACGCTCGGTTTCTCCGTGCGGCGCTTTCTCACGGTCGGAGACGCGCCGGGTGATTTGCAACGCGCCTTGCAAGAACTCGACGGCAGCGTCGCGGTCATGGTCTCGAGCGGCGGTCTGGGACCCACCGCTGACGATCGGGTGCGGGCCGAAGCCGCGGCCTATGCCGGCGCCGAGTTGGTTGCGGTGCCAGGCGCGGTGGAAGAGCTCACGCAGTTGTTTCTGCGTAACTTGAGCGAGCAGGCTCCCAAGCATTTTTTAGCCCAGGGCTTTGTTCCGGCCGGCGCTCGTCCCATCGGTAACGCCAGCGGCACGGCTTGGGCCTTCGCGCTCGATCTCCCGCGCGGCACGCGCTATCTCGCCTTGCCGGGGCCGCCCGCTGAGATGCGCGCATCCCTCCATGCCGGTGGCGGCGCCGCGGCGCTGGCGGAGCGCTCGGCGGGATCAGCGGGCCTCGCCTTCCGCGCCTTCCACACTGCGGGTGCGCCCGAATCCGTGGTCGAAGCGCGGATTCGTGAGCTTCTCGCCGACTCGCAAAACCCGCGCTATGGAATCACTGCGAACGCGCGCGGTGTGACGATCTCCGCGCTCGCCTTCGGCGTGGAGGGCGCCGCGCCGCCGGGGCAGTTGTTGGACGAGGCGGGAGCCGTGCTGCGCGAGCGTTTGGGGGAGTTGTTGTGGGGGAGCGATGGCGAGACCTTGCCGCAGGTCGTGGTGCATGCGCTGCGAGACCGCAAAGAAACCGTCACGCTCGCAGAATCCTGCACGGGTGGGCGCATTGCCTCCGCGCTCACCTCGGTGCCGGGCTGTTCGCAAGTCCTGAGCGGCGCGTGGATCTGCTACTCGAATGAGAGCAAGATTCGAGAACTCGGGGTGGCGCCGGAGTTGCTCGCGAGGCACGGCGCGGTCTCCGAAGAAGTGGCGATCGCCATGGCCGCAGGAGCGCGCGCGCGCGCTGGCGCTGATTGGGCGATTTCGGCCACGGGCATCGCGGGACCGGAGGGCGGCAGCCCGGAAAAACCCGTGGGACTGGTGTGGCTCGGAGTGTCCGGCCCCGCAGGGGACTGGGCGGTCCGCCGCCAGCAGTGGACGCGCGCTGGGCGCGCCAGCGTCATGCAGCAAAGCGTCCGCGATGCGCTCGATTGCCTACGCCGAGAGTTGAGCGGCCATCCTCGCCTGCCTCCGCGGCTCTAAGCGCCGCCTTGCCGCATCCGGTGCAGATCCCTAGAATTCCAGGCTTGAAAGCTGGTGGTGTAACGGTAGCACAGCAGGTTTTGGTCCTGTTAGCCTAGGTTCGAATCCTAGCCGGCTTGCCAGCATTGGACCGCTCGCGCTCTGCGCGAGCGGTTTTTTGTTGCCTGGCCTACTGCTCGTCGTACCACTCGAAGACCTTGCCGAGCCGCGCGTAGGGATCGGTGCCGTCGAAGCTGATGCCGTAGGGTACGTTGTTGGCCACGATCGGGTCGTAGATGATCTCCGAGTCGCGCATGTGCGTGACTTCGTTGAGAACGATGA
>CAZCXL010000470.1:0-1565 GCA_964502625.1 uncultured Planctomycetales bacterium
TGGGCGATCACGATGCCGCCGGAGTTGCGCGGCGAAGTGGTCTGGCTCTTGGTCTCTTTCGACGACGTGCGGGACGTCCCGGAACGTCTCACGGTTTTTGCCGGCGAGCAAGCGCTGGACACCTCGCGCTGGACCTTGCTCCACGGTGACGCCGAGGCCGTGCGGGTGTGGGCTGCGGCGCTCGGTGTGCGCTACAAGAAGGCCGTGGACGGGTCCTTCTCGCATTCGAACCGCATCACCATGACCGATCCCACCGGGCGCGTGATCGCGCGTTGGGACGGACTCGGCGTGGCGGCGGATTCCATCGCCCAAGAGATCACGACGATGCTCCGCGACTTCAGCGCCCAGCACTAAGCGCGGCGAACTCTTCAGGGCTGACGTCGAGAGCCGAGCGCAACACGCGTGCGAGCGCCGCGTCGTCTTCGAGACGCGCGTGCACGGTCAGGCATCCGTGCGTGTGCGCGGCCCCCGGCGCAAGCGCGAGCGCGGGCGAGGAACTCTCCAACTCAAAGAAAGTTTCCGGGCCGCCGTGGTTGTAGGAGTTCACCACGTCGCCGTAGTACGGGTCGGGCAGTTCCGTTCCCCAGTGCTCGCTCAGATACGGCGCGTTGCGGTCGAGCGGGCTGAAGGTGATGAGCGTGAAGATGCGTGTCTCCGGATTCCAGGAGGCGATGCGATTCACGGCGCGGTCGCGCAGCACGCCGATCTTGCCGACTTCCGCGGCGTCTGCGCGGAAGAGCGCGAAGTTGCTGCCCATGCGGAAGCGATCGTCTGGCACCGCGCCGAAGTAGTCCGAGCGCACGGCCGGACCGCCGTCGGGATCTGCGCCGTCTTTGCGGAAGGGCGCGATTGCCCAGGCTTCATCGCCGGGCAGGAACATGCCGACGATCCAAATGCAAGGCAGTCCGGTTGCGCGGCTCCAGGTGTTGTTGCCGGCGTTCGCGACTGTGGTGCGGGAGCGGAACGCAGTCCACTCGCCACCGGGCAACTCGCCGCCGAGCGCCGCGCGCACTTCGGCTTCGAAGGGCACGTCCAACTCACGGGTGACGCGCATGCGGAACTTTCCGCCGGCGATGTTCTCGAGTTCCACGACTCGCTCCATGCGAATCCGTTTCTGGTCGAAGCCGACGACTTCGAAACGGCCGGCGTTCAGACCGGCGGGCACGCGCCAGTTGTCGCGCGAGTGTTCGGCACCGGGCGCGAAGAAGAGCGCGTAGGGGCCGCTCTCGGGGCCGATCCAGAAACGCTCCGAGCCGCCGTAATTGGCGAAGGCACCCTCGGGGTCCGGCGCGCTGATCGCAGCGCGATTCACGAAGCCGAGGCTCTCACTCTCACGCCCGACGGCTGAGGTCATCACGCGGCCCTGCAGTTCGGGGGCCACCACGAAGACGCCGCTGCCGCTCTCGAATTCGTAACACTTGGTCGCGGAAAAAAGAAATACGAAAAGCGCGAATCCATCAAGGAACGAGAGGTCAATCGATCGATTCATGAAGCGATGAAGATGAAACCCCGTTAGAAGTCTCGCTCGCGCCAAAGGCGCGAGTCCGAAGGACCTCGGCGAGGCT
>CAZCXL010000471.1:0-1563 GCA_964502625.1 uncultured Planctomycetales bacterium
AAGACCATGTCGACTCCGCACGGCGGCGGCGGTCCCGGCGCCGGACCGATCTGCGTCACCCAAGATCTCGCGCCTTGGCTGCCGAACCCGCGGATCGTGCGCAAAGAGGGCGGCAAGTTCGCTCTCGAAGATGGCAAAGATTCCTTCGGGCGCCTGCGCGGCTGGCACGGCAACTTCTTGGTGTTGCTGCGGGCGTGGTGTTACGTGCGCCGGCTCGGTTCCGAAGGCATGCGCCGAGTCGCCGAGAACGCGGTGCTCAACGCCAACTACCTCCGCGTACTCGTGGGACGGAGTTGGCGCGTGCCCTACGACCGCGTGTGCATGCACGAATTCGTGGCGCGCCCGACGCGCGTCATGCGCGACCAGGACATTCACACCATGGACGTCGCGAAGCGACTGATCGAACTCGGCTTCCATCCGCCGACGGTGTACTTCCCGCTGGTGGTGAGCGAGGCGATCATGGTCGAGCCCACCGAAACCGAGTCCAAGGAAACTCTGGACTCGTTCGCCGCGGCCATGGAGCAAATCGCGCGCGAAGCCGAATCCGGCGACGCTGGATTGCACGACGCGCCGCGCAACATGCCCGTCGGCCGCGTGGACGAAGCCCGCGCGGTGAAAGAGCCGCATCTCTGCTGGCAGTGCGGATCCTGAGTCAACCGGCGCATGGCCACTGTCCTGCGCCGGCTTTGCTTCTCGCAGCTGATTCTGCTGCTGCTGCTCGGGATTTGTCGGGTGGCGTTCTACTTCGCGCACGGCGACGCCGCTGACCGGACCGTAGAGCGCGCCGACTGGTGGCAGGCCGCGCTGCTCGGGGCGCGCTTCGATCTTGTGGTGCTGGCCTACGTTGGCGGGCCCGCCGTGCTGGTGCTCGCCATCATGCTGGCCCGCGGCAAACCGGGAGGGCCCGCCCGGTGGCTCGCATTCGCGCGCCATTGGTTCTTCTGGAGTTTCTTGACGCTCGCCTTGATCTCTCTGGTCGACTTCAGTTTCTATGCGACCTTTCAAGATCGACTGAACGTGATGGTGTTCGGGTTCTTCGAAGATCACACGCTCGCAGTGTTGAGCATGATCTGGGATCTGTATCCGATTCCTTTGGTGATCCTCACCACGTTGGGATTCGTCATGGGGTTGCGTTGGATGCTCCGCCGAGTCTTCGCGCCTCAGTCCGCGCCGGCAGATTGGCACGCCCGTCCCTGGGCACGGTGGTTCGCCGCGGCTGCAGTGCTCTTCCTCACTCTCGCCGCCGCGCGCGGCTCGCTGGGCAAATTCCCGTTGCGCGCGCGGATGGCATCCGTCTCCCCGTCTTCGTTTCTGAATTTATCCGTGCTCAACGGCCCCTTCGCGTTGAAGGAGGCGCTCGCCGCGCGGCTGGCGGAGGGTTCCGCAGATCCACTGGCGCAGCGGCTGGGATTCGCAAAGGCGGGCCCGGCGTTCGCCGAGTGGCTGGGCTGCGCGGACTCGGAAGATTTTTCGCTCGAGAACGCGCGCGCGGCGCTGGCCGCGCGCACGCCCGAGCCGCTCAACCCCGAAGGTCCACGACCGCACGTAGTGCTCATGTTGATG
>CAZCXL010000472.1:0-1548 GCA_964502625.1 uncultured Planctomycetales bacterium
GCACGCGATGGCGGAGCGCGGCGGGCGCCACGGCGGCCACATCTTCGCAGGCGACCGCAAAGCGGCCCGCCAAGAGTGCCTTCACCTTGGCCCCCAGCAACAGGGCCTGCGCCCCGCGCGGCGAGGCGCCGAGAGCCACCATGTCTTGCACGAGTTGCGGGGCATGCCCCGATCCCGGCTGCGTGGCGAGGGTCAGCTTCACTGCGTAACTCTGGGCATGCTCAGGCACCGGCACAGAGCGCACCACGGCGCGCATCGCGTTGATCGCCGCCGCGTCCCCGACCTTCGCCACGCGCGCGCTCTCTGCGCCCGTCGTGCGATCGAGAATCGAGTGAATCTCCTGCTCGCTCGGATAGTCCACGAGAAGTTTGAACAGGAAGCGGTCGAGTTGAGCCTCGGGTAAGGGATAGGTGCCCTCCTGCTCCACCGGATTTTGCGTGGCCATCACGCAGAAGGGTTCGGGAAGCGGAGTCGTGCGCCGACCCACCGTGATCTGCTTCTCCTGCATGGCTTCGAGCATCGCGCTCTGCGTCTTGGGTGTCGCGCGGTTGATCTCGTCGGCGAGCACCAGATGGGCAACGATCGGCCCCTGCTGAAACTCCAGACGGTGCCCTCCTCCTTCTCCCTCCACTAACACCATGGTGCCTTGGATGTCGGCAGGCATCATGTCCGGCGTGAACTGAATGCGCGAGAAGGCGAGATCGAGGGCTTGGCCGAGGGTGCGTACGAGCAGCGTTTTTCCGAGGCCGGGCACCCCTTCCAGCAGCACGTGACCGCCGGCCAAGAGGGCCGCCAGCACGCCATCTACGGTTTCACGTTGACCGACCACCACGCGGCCGATCTCCGCGCTCAGGCGCTGATGCATTTCGCGGAATTGCTGGGCTTGCTCACGGGCTAACTCAGCCCCTTTCACGGTGGACGTCGGGTTCATCGGTGTTGCGATCAGAGTCTAGGTGCCGCGCTCGAAAAAGTTGCGCACCAGCGCGCGCATCCAGGGTTCCAGCGTAAGTTGGGAAACGAATCCCGGAGAACCCGTGCGTGGGTCCAGAGAGCGCGCCGCCTCCGGCGCAGCATCCTCGGGCTTGGGTTCGACGCGCTCCTGCGTGACCTTGGTGCGCCCCGGGTTGGGTTTGCCCTTCACGTGATCGGGAATCGGAACGCCCAGCACGAGTGAGGCCACGCCGCGCGACTTTTTCTGCTCACCGCCGGATCCTCGTCCGTTCGCGTCAGGATTGGGCTGATTGCCGAATCCGATGCGCAAGTCACGGTTCACCGCCGGGCGGCGGTCGCGAAGACTGGGCTGCAGGCCGCCGCGCGCCTCCGACTCCGAGTCTTCATCGTCCACGTCTTGATCGTCATCGAGCGGATCTTCTTCATCCGTGGAAGTTTGGTCCTTGCTCTCCCAATCCGTGCTGCCTGGATTGCGGCTCGATCCGTGTCCGACGCCCTTGCCCGCAGTCGCGCCTGATTCTTCACCTGCCTTCTTGCGCGGAGTCTCTTGCTTATCTTCCGGTCGCGCGCGCGGCGACCGCGGAGGCGGCGTCTCAC
>CAZCXL010000473.1:0-1529 GCA_964502625.1 uncultured Planctomycetales bacterium
GAAGGTGGCAAGAGCTTCGTCCGCTTGGTCGAGCACGTCACGCGCAGCACGCTCCGTAGAAGCGAGCACCACGCAGGGCTCGGCTGTAAAGAATTGGAAGTGACGCCAAGTCTCCGACTGGCCAGAATCCGATTCGGACCAGGGTGAAGCGGAACATCCGGCCCCCCCAAAGAGGAGCACCGGTGCAAGGATCAGGCCGAGAGCACCACGCAGTGCGGGATCTTAGACCAGTCCCCGGCGAGCCTGTGGATTCCGCGCCACGCGCGGCCTAGGCTGACGCCGTGTCGGTTTCGCGTCTGCCCTTCCTCATTGCTGCGCTGCTCGCGGCCTCCTGCGCCGTCGCACCCATGAACGCGGTGCGCGACCTTGCCTCCATCCACGATGAGCGCAATTGGCAACCTCGCTCGCCGGCGGAGATGACCGTGGCGCCTGCCGCCTACATGGGCCAGGCAGACACCGATCTGGTGCGCGGCGCCGGGACTTATGTGGTGGAGGACCATCGCGCGCTTGAGCTCGCCATCCTCGACAAAGTGGGCGGCGTGGAGCACGACGACCCCACCGCTGCGCTCGAAGCCACCTCGTGGCTGATGATCGAGTTGCTCCACGACGATCATCCCGCTGCCCGGATCAAATCGGCCGCCATTCTTTCCCAACTTGCCGGGGCCTGGGTGGACCGCAAGGGCGTGCGCATCCCGGCAGTGCCGCTGACTGGCAATTTAGAGGCCGCTTTGCGCGCCATCGACACCGCTACCGACGCGAACGAGTTCCTCGCGGCCATGCAGCTCCTCTCCGCCGCGCCGCTTCCGGCCGGACCGGAGGCGGTGCGGGTGGTGGTTGGTGCAAGTCGCACTGCCAGTGCCTTCGGCGTCGGCGACGACCATCGCAGCGCGCTATTGCTCTACACACTCGGCACGCGCGCCGTCCTGAGTGCGCTCGATGCCGGCGCCCAAGCCGCCGATCCTGAAGTGGCGCACGCTTGTGCCGAGCGCGCTGCACTCCTTCGACGCTTCGCCGTGCGCGGTTAAGGCCGTTTGAAGACCCGGCTCGCGACGCTCGCCAAGTTACTCATCGCCATTCTCATGGCCTGGTGGGTGATCGGCCAGATCGAAACGCGGGACCGCGTGCTGATGGCCTCCGAGGACGCGCAAGCCCACCCGACGACCCGGATCGGCCATTTCGAGGGCGACTGGCGCTCCGAAGACTGGATCTTCCATCCCGATGACGGCGGCGCGGATCTGCACGGCGGCGACCCACGGCTGCAACCGCAACCCGGTTTCTTCACCGCCTTAGCCGGACTGCAGGCCGGATGGCTGCTCCTCGGCGCCGCCTCCTGGGGATTGTTGCTCCTGCTCTCGGGATGGCGCTGGCAGCGCTTGTTGAGCGCCGCCGACGTGCCGTGCAGCGCCGGACGTGCGCAACGTCTCACCTTCATCGGTAATTTCTTCAACAACGTGATGTTTGGCGCGACCGGCGGCGACTTGGTGCGCGCCGTGATGGTGACGCGCGGGCTGCAACAGAACCGTTGGCGC
>CAZCXL010000474.1:0-1527 GCA_964502625.1 uncultured Planctomycetales bacterium
CGGCTTCCACACCGCGCTCGTAGGTGCGCATGAGCCATTCGCCATCCTTTCCCGGCGCGACCCAGTTCACGTTCGCGCCGGCACGCAGGCTCTCGTGGAACCGGAGCTCCGGGCCCCGCCCCTTGAGGTCGATCTGGCTCGTATCCGCGGTTCGGACAACGAGATGCGGGACTCCCGTGTCCACGAATCCCAGTCGGATCTCGCCCGCGGTTCGGCCGATCCCCGCGTCGGGACGGAGGCCGGTCGGCGGCTGGAGGTCTATCTCCGGCGTCCCATCGCGCAGCCGGGCCCGGATGACGCCGGCTTCGGTCTCGAAGCCGAGTCCTGACGGGTCCACGATCTTGAGGTCAGCGGCCAGCCTCGTGGCGCAGAGCGAGGCGTTCCCGCAGAGTTCACCGAGGCTCCCATCTCGGTTGAAGTAAGCAAGCCTAAAGTCTTGTGTGTCCGATGTTTGCAGAACGGCGACGCCGTCTGCACCGACACCCGTGTGTGGCGTGCAGACCGCCCGGACGAACTCAGGATCACGGACCCGGGCCTCGAGCGTCGGGTCCCCGCGACCGTCGAAGAAGACGAAATCGTTCCCAGAGCCCGACATCTTCCAGAGCTTCATACCCGCCCCGTGAGCGCCCACCAGCGCAGGCGCCAGACCATGAAGATCGCTTCGCGGACGATATGACCGCTCATCTTGCTCTCCCCCTCCGTCCGGTCGGCGAAGACGATGGGGATCTCGATCGGCTTGAACCCCTTCCGCATCGCCCGGTACGACATCTCGATCTGGAAGGCGTAGCCGTTCGAGCGCACGTCATCGAGGTCGATCGCGGCGAGGACGCGTCGGTGGAAGCACTTGAAGCCTCCCGTGGCGTCCCAGAGCTTCATGCCGGTCACCACCCGCGCGTAGATGTTCGCGCCGTAGCTCAGGATGAGTCGGCTGATCGGCCAGTTCATGACCGTCACCTTGCCGTGCAGGTAGCGCGTGAGCTCATCATAGGAATGGCACACGGAGACAATGCGCGCGAACAGCGGGATGCCCGCGGCGCCGCTTGCACGCAAGGTGAGATGCTCGCTGTAGGGCCGCAAGTAGTCATAGGCCACCACAATGCGCGTGAATGCGCTTTCGGATAGCCCGGTGGCGCTCAGGAGCGCGCGCACGGAATACAGCGGCTGCTGCTCAAGCAGCTTGCGCGCGTGGCCGGAGAGCGGCTCCCGCGCGTGCACAATTTCATCCGGCAAGAAAACCCGCCCCAACTCATGAAACAGCGCACACAGCGCCAATTCAGAGAGTTGCTCACGGCTCAAGGCCAGCGCACGCCCCATGCCAATTGCCAAGATGCACGTGTTCACGGAGTGCGTCTGCAACAGTGACTCGTGGTCCTTGATTCCCGCCAAATTCAAGAATTGCTGCCCCTCGCGCTCTGCCATATCAATAAGATCATTGGCCACGCGCCGTGCCACACCCACCTTGGGCGGCTTGTTCTTCTTCACGCCATCCAAGAAGACGCGCAGGAAATACACCGCTTTGCCGTAGGC
>CAZCXL010000475.1:0-1518 GCA_964502625.1 uncultured Planctomycetales bacterium
TGGACGTGGAACGAGGACGCTGGGAAGAGTCTGGCTGGTATTCTCTACGGCAAGTAGGCAGATGCCGCAAAAACGCATTACCCGAATCGTCAGTCGGGACGGCGACCAAGGGCGATGTTTGAAAGGTAAAGAGGGTCTTCGCGGATCTGAGTGGGCCTCGGCCAGTGCGCAGACCCCGCGCGCCCTTGTACCACCGGGGTTTCCTTGGCCAGCTCGGGGGTTGATACCTGCTCCAAGTTGAGGGCACGCTCTGGCGATGAAGAGCCCGGCCTCGATCCGCGCACTGTTCTCGCTGCCCGGCTTCGTCGCCGCGTCCGAGCTGAAGGGCGTGTTCGGCGATCGGTACGCTCGCGTCATCGTCCTTCGCCGGCGAAAAAAACGGCGATGTGCTCGTCCTGTGGGCATCGATGTCGGGGGCGCTACGACAAGCGGACTCGCCGCGTGCGTGACCTCTCGGTGGCTGGCTGGCGTGTCTACATCGAGTTCGAGCGCTGGCGCGTCAACTGCCCTCGATGCCACGCGGTGTTCGTAGAGCAGTTGGACTGGCTGGCAAAGAATCCGAGGTACACGCATCGGTACGCGATGCACGTCGGCGCGCTTTGCCGTGAGATGACGAACAAGACCGTCGCTGAGCTCGAGCGCCTGCACGACAGCACGGTGAAGGACCTCGACAAGATCTACATGCAGCTCCAGGTGGAGCGAGCTGGTCCGCCGGCACCGCGTGCTATCGGCGTCGACGAGATCTCGGTTCGCAAGGGCCACGACTACCGCGTCATCGTCAGCGACCTCGACCTGCACCGGCCGATCTGGGTCGGTGGCAAGGGCCGCAAGGAGGCCGACTTCGATCTCTTCTTCGCCACGCTGGGCAAGGAGAAGAGCGCGCGCATCGAGCTGGCTGCGATGGACATGTGGCGCCCGTTCAGGAACTCGCTCGCGAAGAACGCACCCAACGCCCGTGTCGTCTTCGACAAGTTCCACATCATCGGGCACCTCTCGTCCGCCCTCGATGAGGTGCGGCGCAGCGAGTTCCGCCGGCTGCAGGGCGAGGACCGCGCGTACATCAAGGGCCAGCGCTACACGCTGCTCTCTCATCGAGAGAACCTCTCCCAGAAGGGCAGGGAGAGCCTCGAGAAGCTGCTCAAGGCCAACAAGCGCCTGAACACCGCCTACCTTCTCAAGGAGTCCTTCGGTCAACTCTGGGACTTCACCACCGAGCTGGGTGCGCTCGTGTTCTTCGAGCGCTGGAGAGAGAGCCTCAGGTGGCAACGACTTGCTCCGTACGTGAAGTTCGCCGAGATGATCGAGCGCCACTGGGACGGCATCGCCTCATACTGCCGCCCTGAGAACAAGGTCAGCCTCGGAGTTGTCGAGGGGCTCAACAACAAGATCCGGGTCATTCAGAGACGGGCCTACGGCTACCGAGACGAGGAGTACCTGCGGCTCAAGATCATCGCCGCGTTCCTGCCAGCACTGCCTCGAAGTGCCGCAAGTGGCCCACTGTGATCCGCGAAGACCCAT